>CAKQRB010000001.1 GCA_934271195.1 uncultured Alphaproteobacteria bacterium
CATCTGGTTCAATAAGAGGTACATCATCAGCACAGTCGGGCAGGAAGCAGACACCTGCAAATGTGGAGGTTGGGAGAAAAACCGAGAAAGCTGCGGCAACAGCAAAATCTGACACCGCAGAGTTTAGTTTCATGTGTAGCATAGTGTTAATATTCTTCATCGGCTTCCTCCCTAAAAAGTTCAAGTCCTAAGACTAGTATATCATAAAGAAACACCAGTGTCAAACATTCATGAAGAATAATGTTGAAATTTTGGGCAGAGGAGCGGGAAAAGCAAAGGGGATTTTGGCTAAAGAGGCTAATGGGGGAGGCCGCGAAATAAGCAGAATGGGTGAGAAAGTGGGGTGGTAAGGAAAATGGGAAGCGAGGAGTGGCAGGGGTGACAGGGCAAAAAAATGTGAGACCGGAGAACAAACAAAGACGGGGAGAGACAGCAAAGCTGGGAGAGGGTAGCGGGGAGAAAATGGGAATGGCAAGAATGGGAAAAGGTGAGGGAACAAGAACGGCGGAAAATGAGAGAAGGGGGCGGGAAAAATAGAAGAAATAGAAAGTTGGAATGGGAAAGAGTTTGGATGGGTGAAGTGTGGGGAGAAAGAGGTGGGGGAAGAAGATAGAGGGGGATGCGGAACGGAAAAAGTGGAAAGAGAGAAAGAAAAGCAGGTTGGTGAGTAAAGAAAGGGATAGGCGTGAGAGGTTGTAAAAAACCGGAATTCAATATTCCGGTTTTTTACAGAGTCCAATCGAGCGTTAATCATCTCCGATACGCAGGGCTTCAATAAATGCGCTTTGCGGAATTTCAACTTTACCGAATTGGCGCATTTTCTTTTTGCCTTTCTTTTGTTTTTCCAGGAGCTTGCGTTTGCGGGTAATATCGCCGCCGTAGCATTTAGCCGTCACATCTTTGCGCAGGGCGGAAATGGTTTCGCGTGCGACAATCCGTCCGCCGATTGCAGCCTGAATCGGGATTTTGAACAAATGGCGCGGTATCAGGTCTTTTAATCTTTCACAAATTTGGCGACCGCGGCTTTCGGCATCGCTGCGATGGCTTAAAAAGGCCAAGGCGTCAATCGGTTCTTCATTAATTAATATTTCAACTTTTACCAAATCTGATTCTTCATAACCGACAATTTCGTAGTCAAAACTTGCATAACCGCTGGTAATTGATTTGAGGCGGTCATAGAAGTCGAATACAATTTCGTTAAGCGGAATTTTGTAAACAACCATGGCACGACTGCCAGCATAAGTCAGTTCCAATTGTTCGCCGCGGCGTTCGGTACACAGTTTCAGAACTGCGCCGAGGTAATTGTCCGGTACCAGAATCGTTGCTTTGACCCAGGGTTCTTCAATTGATTTGATCAGAGTCAAATCCGGCATGTCGGCAGGATTGTGCAAGGTAATTTGTGTGCCGTCGGTCATGTTGATATTATAAGCAACTGACGGGGCGGTAATAATCAGGTCTAAGTCGAATTCGCGTTCCAGACGTTCTTCAATGATTTCCATGTGCAGAAGTCCGAGGAAACCGCAACGGAAGCCCAGTCCTAAAGCCGCCGAGTTTTCGTTTTGATAATCAATGCTGGCGTCGTTTAATTTGAGTTTGGCTAGGGCGTCTTTTAAGGCCTCGTATTCGCTGCTGTCAACAGGAAAGATTGAGCAGAATACGACCGGAACGGACGGTTTGAATCCTTGCAACGGTTCTGCGCAGGGGATCTTGTGTTCTGTAATCGTATCACCAATCTGACAGTCGCTGACACTTTTGATGCTGGCGGTAATAAAGCCTATTTCTCCTGGGTAGAGAGCATCAATGTCTTGCATTTTTGGTGTGAAAATACCTACTTTGTCAACCAGATAAGTGCTGTTGTTGGACATCATGCGGATCTGAGTTTTGCGTTTTAAGACACCGTCCTTAATCCGTACCATGATGATAACGCCGAGGTACGGATCATACCAACTGTCGATCAGCAGCGCTTTGAGCGGCGCATTTATATCTCCCTGTGGCGCCGGCAGGCGCTGAACGATGGCTTCAAGCAGATTGTCAACTCCCAGACCGGTTTTGCCGGAAGTTTCAATGGCATCGGACGTATCCAGTCCGATAACATCTTCAATCTGAGTTTTGACTCTTTCGGGTTCGGCTGAAGGAAGATCAATCTTGTTTAAAACAGGAATAATCTCATGGTTGTTGTCAATGGCCAGATAGACGTTAGCCAACGTCTGGGCTTCTACGCCCTGTGTGGCATCGACAACCAGTATAGAGCCTTCGCAGGAAGCAAGAGAACGTGAAACTTCGTAAGAAAAATCCACGTGTCCCGGTGTGTCCATCAGGTTAAGCTGATAGGTTTTGCCGTCTTGAGCCTTGTAATTCAGGCGGACGGTTTGAGCTTTGATGGTAATGCCGCGTTCACGTTCAATATCCATTGAATCCAAAACCTGTTCCTGCATTTCACGTTTTTCCAATCCGCCGCAGAATTCAATCAGACGGTCGGCCAGAGTGGATTTGCCGTGGTCAATGTGGGCGATAATGGCAAAGTTGCGGATTAAGCTTAAATCTGTATTCATTTTGTTTTTTGATTCCCATAGATTATTATTGTTTTAGAAAATAAATGAAATTTTTAGATTAAGCAATATAATATTGATTGTACTAATCAAGAAAAGCGGTTATACTGATATAAAAATTACAGAAGGAGACGTGCAATGAGAAAATTGGTTGATATTGATTACGGTTCCAGCCGGTATGACGAACTGGTTGAACTCCGCTACAGAATCCTTTTGAAGCCGCTGGGGTTGAAATTTCTTGATGCGTATCGTCCGCAGGAGGCCGGATATTTGCACGTCGGTTGTATTGAAAGTTTGGACGACAAGCTGATAGGCGGCCTGATGCTGGTGCCGGTGGACAATGAGGTTATTCGAATGATGCAGGTGGCCGTGGATTCCAAATATCAGGGCGAAGGCGTGGGGCGGCAATTAGTCGAGTATGCGGAAAAGCGCGCCAAAGAAGCCGGATATTCGGTGTTAGTCATGCATGCCATGCTTTCCGTTGTGAATTTTTATGAGAAAAACGGCTTTGCGCAAGAGGGGGATATTTTTGAAGAAAATGGTATTACCTTTGCCAAGATGGTGAAAAAGCTTTAGCCAACGGACGGAAAATGACCCAACCGGCAAAAAAATATTCGATACTTCTCAAGACTGTGTGTGCGCTGTATGTTTCTGACCGGGCGTCGGAGGCTGAAGTGCTGATGGGGGAAAGGCTTTTGCCTCCGGAAAAAAAAGAAGAAATTTCTGATGTAAAAGACAGAATGGCCTATATTGTGCGCAAGAATCGACAAGATGACAGTATTTTGCCATATATTGAGATTTATGAAGCTTTTAATGCGTTGGATGATTATTATAGGGCTGACTGTATGAATGAATGTTTTCAGCGTGCCGATCCTTTGTATGAAGAAGCTTTTTGTGCTCTGAAAAAAATGACGAAAATCAAAAAGTATCTGACGGCTGATGAGGCAAAGCATTTGGAAAAAGATTTTAAAAATCTGAAAATGACGTTGAAACAGGAATTGCCGCCGCGGTTGCGAAAATGTAAACCAGAAGGAAAAAAAGCAACGGAAATCGGTCACGGGCCGTTGGAAAAGGCTTTTAAGGCCTCGGCTCGAGCGTTTAAATATAAAAAAATGAGCGTGCAGGAAAAAAACGAGGCTTTTAAGAAAATCCGCAATATGGCTTATGTGATGTATAATATCATGGAGAAAAAGCTGGAAGATCCCGATTTGTGGTATGGTGAAAAGGTGCTTTGCATG
The DNA here is from genome assembly GCA_934271195.1 of uncultured Alphaproteobacteria bacterium. Classification (GTDB taxonomy): domain Bacteria; phylum Pseudomonadota; class Alphaproteobacteria; order RF32; family CAG-239; genus MGBC133411. The sequence continues at coordinate 3,788 of CAKQRB010000001.1, forward strand.
GAGCAGATGATTGCGGCTGTCAACTGGCTGAACTGGAAGAAAAGTGACAAGTTTAAGCGTAAGCAGGATATTTATCATAATCTGGCAGAACTGCATAAAAAACATAAGTGTTTTGCAGAGGCCGGAAGAGCAGAAATTATGGAAAAGCGTTTTGCGGCCTCACTGGATAATATGTTGAATTATGGTATGAAGAAAAAAAGCAGGTATGAGAAATTTTTTGAAAGATAGTGCGGGATTTATTCTTTGGGGTAAATCTTTTTATAAAAAACAGATTCCTTTATTGTAAAGGAATCTGCTTTTTTTATGCACTAATTATATTAGTGCCGTTAAGTGAACAGTCGATCACTTGACACATTTCTTCACCAATCTTTAGAACGGCAAAGTGTATCCTTGAGTAGTAGTTATTTTGGCCAATCCATAAATCAGCCTAAAAAAATCCCTTAAACATCTTTTTGCTTAAGGGGTTTTTTGTATGCAGAAAACCCCGTGGGTTACACGGGGTTTTTGTCGGAAAGGCGAAGCTATTTGGCTTCTTTGGCATCCATCGGAACGGGTGCTTTGTCTGTCTTGTCCGTATCGATGGCTGTTGCCGTCGGCGTTTCCGGTTTGACTTCTTCTTCCCAAGGCGTTTCTTCTACAAATACCTTGTTGCAGAAAGTCAAATCAAGCGCTTTCATTGCCGTTTCAATCGGGATGAACAAATCCGGACCGTCTGACAATCTCTTGCCGGCGTGAGCCATACCAACGATATTGGCATTCTTATCCAGCAGGGCGCCGCCTAAAGTCTGGTTTTGGACTCTGGTGCTGACCATGATTTCGGCACCGCGTTCCGGAGAATAGCGGTAACCTGTTACGCGGGCATTGCTGTCCAGATAGCCTTCGCTTTCCGCCAAATCGTTCATTCCCAGTGTCATCAGTACATCTTTATTGACTTCCGGCAGGTCTAAAGAAAGCGGAAGCGGTTTGTACTGCGTTTTGTTGTCCAGCAAAAGCAGGGCAACGTTTTTGTTGGGGTTTACGCGGAAAGCAGAAGCTGACATTTTTTTGCCGTTGATTGTCTTGATGTCAAAACGGTTGTTGTTCTTGTTCAGCAGGTCTGCGGAGGTTAAGATAAACTGATCAGAAATCAGCAGGCCGGAACCTTTTTTGCCGGAAGGATTGTTGACTTCAACAATAGAGGCACGCACACGATACAATGTTTCCGGCGTTAATTTGTTGTACGGGCGCTGAGCCATAATGCACAGGCTGTTTTTGTCTTTCATTAATGCATTTTCGGTAATTTCGCGCGTTTCAACAACTTCTTTGCCGACTTCTTTGTCCAAAGGCACGTCAACCCAGTAGTCTTCAACAAAGGCAAGATTTTCTTTCGGTTTTACCGGTTTGAAACTTTCTCCCGATGAGAAAGAACTGCCTCTTTCTTTGACTTCACTGTGGAACACGCTGCCGTTGGAATCAGAGCCGCCGCGTTCCTGAATCTCTTCTCTGAAAGAACGACCTTCGGCAAAAATGCCGCCATCTTCTTCAATTAGGTCTTCTGCGATGTAGCTTGTTGTTGCGCGGGGGGCAACCGGACGGGGAGTGTATTCTTCTTCGATACAAGGGCTTTCATATTCAACAGGCTCGTCATCAACATAGCTGATTTCTTTTTTGTATGCGCATTGGAATGTTTCTGCCCGTTGTTCCAGCTTGTCCCAGCAACGCTGTTGTGCCATCAGGTCTTCCGGGCTGACGCGTTTGGTCATCTGGTCTTCAAAACCGGCAACATAAGGCAGTTGTCTTAAAGCATCTTTGAAGGCACGTTCAACCAGCAAGGTTTCGCCATTAGGTTCACCGTTCATGACATCGCCGTAACCGTTGGTCATGCCTTTCCAGTAGACATGAGTTTTGCACAAATCCATCAACCGCCATACAATGGTAATTTCCGAATTGCCGGAGCGGGCGTTTTTCTTTTTGGTATTGTTCCAGTCAAATTCATCGCAGATGTTCATGTGATAATCTACGATTTCGGCCGTTAACAGGTATTAAGGAACGCGAATGCGGTCAGAAACATGATACAGAGAGCTGTTGCGGTCAGTAACGACCGGATACAGGTCATTCATGTTTTCAAAAAAGATATCAAAGAAGCGCATATCTTTTTCCATGGCGCGTCCCTGATTTAAGAAGACGTTGCGGCTCTCGCGGCGGCAGCCGAAAATCCGGAAGCGGTAATCGCCGAGTTTGGTGTTATATTGTCTGCCACCGTTTTCCAGACGGAAGTCTACGTACTCGAGTTTTAAGGAGGCCAGATCATCCCGAGTTAACTGCGGAGTTTCAACGTCTGCGGCAACAAAAGTCCTTTGAGTGTATTTTTTGCGAACAACAGGTTCTTCATCGCAATAAGGCAGCGGAGCGGGAGCGACCCTGCGGGTACGTTCAACCACAACCGTTTCCGGACGATAGACTTGTTCCTGCTTGCGAACAACAGTTTTTCTGACTTGTTTGCGGGGTTCCTGTCTTTTGGCAACTCTTTTCTTTTCTTTAACCGTGCCGTCTGAACCGCAAAGGCAGTTGAACCATCCGAGGTCGCTTTCAGCCAGATTGTTGCAGGCGCAAGGAATCAGCTCGGGGCTTTCCCAAGCGCAAGATCCCAGTATTCCGGCAACAAGGAAAATATTTAAGGACTTTTTAAAATTCATTATTTTGGTCTCCTAGATGCGTTTATTGGGCAGAATGCGACGATACGACAAAGCTTCTGCGATGTGTATTCTACTCACATTTATTTTATTTTGCAAGTCTGCAATTGTTCTTGATAGACGAATTATCCGATGATAAGAACGCGCTGAAAGCTTGTTTTTCTCTGAAAAGCTTATCAGCAGGGCTTTTGCTTCATTGTCTAGTCCGGCTATTTTTTCTAAAATTTCTCCGTTCATTTCAGCATTTGTGTTTAGTTCGGGGTGTCCGAATTTGATAAAACGTTGTTTTTGAAGTGTTCTGGCGGCAACGACTCGATTTCGAATCGACTCGGAACTTTCGCCTTTTTTGACATTTGCCAGATCCCACGGGCTGACAGCTGGCACTTCAATATGCATGTCAATCCGGTCCAGCAGCGGACCGGAAATTTTGGCTTGATATTCTTCAGCGCAAAGGGGCGCTCTGGTGCATTCCTGTTCTTTGGTGCCGAGGTAGCCGCAGCGACAGGGGTTCATAGCTGCAATCAGCTGAAATCTGGACGGAAAAGTCGTGTGAGCGTGGACGCGGGAAATGCTGACGCAACCATTTTCCAGTGGTTGACGAAGGGCTTCAAGCGTCGGACGGCTGAATTCCGGAAGTTCGTCCAGAAATAAAACGCCGTTATGCGCCAGCGAGATTTCTCCGGGCTGGCCTTTGCGGCCGCCGCCGACCAATGCCGGCGTGGATGAGGTATGGTGCGGATCGCGATACGGGCGGTCAAAGCAAATTTTGCCGTCTTTCAAAATGCCGGCAACAGAGTGAATCATGCTGGTTTCCAAGGCTTCTTCCGGTCTAAGCGGCGGAAGAATGGTCGGCATGCGCGCGGCAAGCATTGATTTTCCGGATCCGGGAGGTCCGATCATCAGAAGATTGTGTCCGCCGGCGGCTGCGATTTCAAAGGCGCGTTTGGCGCTTTCCTGTCCTTTGACGTCGGACATGTCTAAAGTTTTTAGTCCGGTTTCGGCCATTTGGCGTTTGGGGCAGGGCAAAAGCTGCGTCCCCTTAAAATGGTTAATCAGGCTCAACAGATTGTCGGCGGCGACAATGTTTTTTAAGCCAGACCAGGCGGCTTCGCTGCCCTGAGCGGAGGGGCAAATCAGCCCTTTGTTTTGTCTGATTGCTTTTATTGCAACCGGCAGGACACCGTTGACCGAAATGATTGAGCCGTCCAGTCCGAGCTCTCCCAGAGCAATATAATCCAGCAGGGTTTCATTGGGAATGACACCCATGACGGCCATCATGCCCAGAGCGACGGGAAGGTCAAAATGCGAGCCTTCTTTATATAAATCTGCCGGTGAGAGGTTGATGGTAATATGTTTGGCCGGCAGTGCCAGTCCGATTGACTGGAGAGCAGCACGGACGCGCTCTTTGCTCTCGGCAATTGCCTTGTCCGGCAGGCCGACAATATTAAAGGCCGGAAGTCCTGAAGAAACTTGTATTTGCAAGTCAACATCAAGAATGTCCAGCCCATTGAATGTGATTGTATTTATTCTGGCGAGCATGACCTTCTCCTACCAACGGGGCGTTAATTCATCATCTCGCCAGCGGCGGGTGGGATAAGTGTCTGTTTTTAAGAAATCATAATCTGCCGTTTTGTAAGGAATGTCGCGCAGGCGGACATAACCATAACTTTCAAATACTTCGGCGCAGGTTTCGGCGCTGTTAGTCGGGGTGGAATGGCAGTAAACCACTGTGCGGCTCATCAGATTTTGCAACGGAATAACGGGTTCGTCATTAGCGTAGGTTTTGTCCTGCAAATAAACATAGCGCGTTTTAGGCGGATAGCAATGTGGGCACAGACCGTCCAGATTGGTACAGGCTCCTGCTGTGCACATTCCGGCAAACGCCAATATAAACCTCAATTTTTCCGACATTATTCTACCTGTTGTTATTTATGATTAAATTAAAACAAAAATATTAATATTATATAAAGACAAGGCTTTTTATCAGGCTTGTGGATAAACTGCGGTCGATGGTGGTCTTTGTGCGGAGCGGCATGGGATTTTTTGTGAAGAAAATGCTTGCAATCTGGAAGTTTTGATGTATATTCACGTTGTCCCTTGCCGGCAGAAAGTCTTCCGGCTATACAAGAACCCGCCCCGCTTTTGGGGCATTTGTTGAGAATCCATAAGGAGATTTTATTTATGTCATTTTATGAAAGCGTGCTGATTGCACGTCAGGATCTCGGCGCTTCACAAGTTAGTTCTCTGGTCGCTGATTTGAGCGAAACCATTAAGAACAACGGCGGTGAAGTTGTCAGAGTTGATAACTGGGGTTTGAAAAACCTTGCTTACCGTATTAAAAAGAACCGTAAAGGCCATTATGTCGTTTTGAATATCTCAGCTCCGGCTGCCGCTGTTGCAGAATATGAAAGACTGATGAGATTCAATGAAGACGTTATCCGCTATATGACGGTTAAAGTTGATGAACTGAGCAGCGCAGATGCTGCTGATTCCTCTTCTGAAACCAATGACGAACAGGAGGCAAACTAATGGCTAAGCAAGTATTCTTCAGAAGAAAAAAAGCTTGTCCGTTCTCCGGTGAAGACGGTTTGAAAATCGACTATAAAGATGTTAAACTGCTTTCCAGATATATTTCCGAGAAAGGCAAAATTATTCCGAGCCGCATTACTGCCGTTTCGGCTAAAAAACAAAGAGAACTGGCCCGTGCCATCAAACGCGCACGTTATCTGGCCCTGCTTCCGTTTGTTGCAGATTAAGGAGGGAAAACGGATATGAAAGTTATTCTTCTTGAACATGTTGACAAATTGGGCAGAATGGGTGATCAGGTTACTGTTAAGAACGGTTATGCCCGTAACTATCTGTTACCGACCAAAAAAGCCCTGCGTGCTACCGAGGCTAACGTTGCTTATTTTGAAAAGCAAAAGGCTCAGCTTGAGGCTCATAACAAGGCTTTGTTTGACAAAGCTTCCGAAATTGCCGAATCTTTGAAAGGCTTTAGTGCTACCCTGATCCGTCAGGCCGCTGAAACAGGACAACTCTACGGTTCCGTTACAATTCGTGATATTGCCGCTCTTATTAAAGCTGCAGGTTATGAAATTGAACGCCGTCAGGTTTTCTTGGAAAATGCCATCAAAGATCTGGGTGTCTATGAGGTTAAACTCAATCTGCATCCGGAAGTTTCTCAGACAATTCTGGTTAATGTTGCCAGAACAGATGAAGAAGCCAAGAAACAGGCTAAGACTTTTACTAAAGAATAATCCTCTTTGGTAAGATGGTATAAGCCCCGTACTTTATTTAGTACGGGGCTTTTGTATTGATGCCATACAGACTGCCTCAATTTTAATGGGGAGGTGTGAATTACTGAATGAGGCCGATGTTGCCGGCTGCCTGACGGCCGCGATCATTATAGACTTCAAAATTTACAATGTCGCCGTTGTTTAAACGACGAAGCCCGTTTTTCTCAAGGGTCGTGATGTGAACAAAGATGTCTTTGTTGCTGTTTTCCGGAGTGATAAAACCATAACCTTTTTTGACGTTGAACCACTTTACAGTACCTTTTTGCATTGACGTATCCTTTTGTTGTTAATTTTAATCCTTTTTTAGTCTTTTGATTTTGGAAAAATTTTTGTTCCTGTTTTCATATAAGTCGGAAAACGGGGTTTTAAAGGCAAAGGAATTAGAAAAATGGTTATACCAGCTCGTCTACTTCTTCGGGCGGTTGATTATTTTCATAAAAATGTTTCAGATAAGACTGCGGGAGCTTATCATGATTATCTTCCTGTACGTAAGATTGGTTGTTGTCATATACGCCGATATTTTTGGAGGAATGGTAGGTATTGTCGACGTTATTGTCATAAACGCCGCTGGCGGCAATCGCCTCAATGGCGTTGGGCACATAGGCGCCAGCCGAGGAAGTGTTTTTTTCTTGCTCTTTCTCGTCCTGAAACTGTTGTTTGTTGCGTTGTTTACGGTTATCACCGTTGCGGACATCATCATTAATAAACACATTATTTGATGTGTCGATGTTTTCCACAAAACTTTCACCATGCCCACCGGAGACTGTGTAGTTGCGATCTGTTCTCGGTGAGCCGGATACTCTTCTGGTAGCGCTAATGCTCATGGCTTTTCTCCGCAAAAAATTAATTGTTATTCTAACAATCTGTTATTAAATATAACACAATTCAGGGAAAAAGTCTATAGCTATTTGATTTTATATAAAAAATCACAATATCTGCAGATATTGCGATTGAGGCGCGGAAAACAACAAATTTGCGCCTATTCTTTGTCTTTTTTGTTTTTGGCGGCATTAATTTTATGTTCAAGTTCGGCCTTTTTATCAGCAGCGACTTTTTTGAACGCTTCAACTTTTTTGTGGGCGGTTTCTTTCCAGGAAGACAAATTATTGGCGTTGAAAATAATCACAATCGCGGCAATAATCAAAACCCATTCTAATAATCCAGTAAACACGTGTTTCTCCTTTATCAATTAGACGTCATCAGATGCAGAACTTCTGTTGCGTCATATTCTTTATCATAGTTTTTTAAATTAACACTAAATTGAGAATAGTCTTTATAAATCTGCGCAATATTAACAGTTTTATGCTGGTCGGTAATGATATTGCGCAGTTTTTCAAAACGAGCATGAGAGGTGTCGTTAAGCGGGAGGCAGTTTTTGCAGACTTCAATCAGCCCTTGTTCCGTTCCGCCACAGTAGCAAATCGCATCGCAACCGGCATCCAGCGCAAGCCGGGTTTTTATTGCCAGAGAACCATGCAGGGCGTGCATGTCAATGGCATCGCTGATAAGAAAGCCGTTAAATCCGATTAGTCCGCGGATGATTTCGGAGATGACTTTGGGTGACTGAGTGGCGGGTAGCTGGCTGTCAATTTGTGTTAACAGAATATGAGCCGTCATGGCCGTCGGCGCCATTTGAGCCAAAGCAACGGCGGCAGCAAAATCTTTTTCAAGTTCTTTTAGGCTTTGGTTGATGACCGGAAGTTCCAAGTGCGGGTCGGCTTCTGCAGGACCAAGGGTTGGCAGGTGCTTGACGCAGGGGCAGACAGCGCTGTTTTGATAAGCGTCAAGCATGGCCTGAGCAAGTGCAATATTTGTCTCCGGCACGGAAGAAAAACAGCGGCTGGCCAAAACTTGTGATGTTTGCGGATGACAGAGGTCTATGACCGGTGCGTAGTTCCAGTTAATACCGAGTGTGTGTAAGTCTTCGGCAATCAGCCTGGCATGAGCCGCAGCAATTTTTTGTGCCATTGACAAACCGTGACTTTCTGCAATTTTGCCGATTTGTTTTTGAGCCATATAGGCGCGGAAATCAGGTTCGTGCAGGCGGCGGACTCGTCCGCCTTCTTGATCAATGGCGATTAGGACGTCGTTACGGCCGATGGCTTCTTTTATCTGGGCCGTCAGTTTTTTTATCTGGTGCGGGTCGGCAATGTTGCGGCCGAAGAGGGTGACACCGAGCGGGTTGAATTTGTTGAATATGCGCTTTTCCGCATCGGTCAGTTCTGGTCCGGAACAGGAAAGCATGGCTGATAAGACGGGTTTGGACATGATTCCTCTCAAAGAGTGTAAATAAAGCGGATAAAGCGAAACAAAAGATTTAGCCCAAAATTAAAATAAGCTGTCAGAATATCGCCGTCCGGCATAAACCGTCGGCTCAGCCAAGGAAGAACGACAAGAATTAAAATCAGCGGCATAATCATCTGGCGTTCAAACAAAATGTATTTTTGCGCCCAGTTTTTTTGAAGCCAGCCAAAAAAGATTTTTGATCCGTCGAGCGGCGGCACCGGAATAAGGTTAAACAAAGCCAGTACCAGATTGACAATAGTAAAGGCCGAAAGAAAAACTTTGATGACATCCGGCAGGAGCGGGGCATAAAGAACAATCAGCGAGCCGGAAATGAAAGCCAGAATCAGATTGGTGATAATTCCGGCGGCGGCGACGATGACAACAGCCCAGGTTTGATTACGCAAACGGGAAAAATCTACCGGAACGGGCTTTGCCCAGCCAAAAACAGGCAGATGGAGAAAGCTTAGTATTGCAGGCAGAATAACAGTGCCGACGGGATCGACATGATGCAACGGGTTTAATGACAGACGATTCATGCGGTAAGCCGTATCGTCACCCAGAAGTCTGGCTGCCCAGCCGTGAGAAATCTCGTGGGCAACAATGGCAATAACGGCCGCGCAAAGGCTGATGATTAAGCTCGCTGCCATGGTATTATTTTTTCTTTACGATGCAGCTGCCGCCAGCGGCTTTGATTTGTCCGCACAGGCCGTCTGCACCGGTACGGTCGGCAAAAGCGCCGGTATACAGACGGTAGTAGGTGCCTTTGGCGCCTAAGTCGGCGGCCTCAATTTCATGGGGCTGCGATGCCAGAAAGGCATGCTTCCGACTCATTGTGTCCCAAGAATTCTGAACGGCTTTTTGATTGGGCGAGGACATCAGCTGGACTGTCCATTTGCCGGCGGCGATTGTATCGGATTTTGTGGTCGTAGTTTGTTTGGCAGCGGTGACAGACGGCAGGTTGATGACTTTTTTGTCCTCGGGTTCAGCCGAGGTTTCTTTGACGGGTTGAGAAGTTGTCACATTTTTCTTTTCTTCGGTTTTGATAATTTCCTGCGCCTGAGAAATTATCGCTTGTTCGGGAGCGGTTTCTTTAATTTCTTCAGCAACTCTGACTTCGGATTTTTTAATCTCGACTTCGCCATTGGCGGCCGTGCTTTCATTCTGTGTTACGGTTTCGGCGCTGATGACTGGAATTTGCGGTTCTTCAGGCGGGGGAAGGAGTTTTTCTACCGAAAGCTTTTCGCCGGCGGACTTCTTGTCTATGATGTCATATACGGTTTTGTCCTGATTGAGGATTTCCATGCCGCCAGGTTCGGTCGGCTGGACTTTGACGGCTGTTTGCGGGCGGCGGATGACAGGGATTTCTTCTCCGGCATTTTGAGCATAACGCGGGGATAAGACAAACCAACCGACAATGCCGGCCAGAATCACGCCGGAAACAGCGCCGATGAAAACATTTTTCGAACGGTTCAGTTCATTTTTTCTTTCTTCAAAAGCAAAATTGTTCTGGCTGTCAATACTTTGGCGGAATTCGCTAAAACGCTCTGTGCTTATGCGGTTGTCGCGGTTATCGTCTGGAAGCCCCGGAAACATTGTTTATCTCCTAAAGTTAAATTATTAGCCTAAAGTATAATGGCAAAAACTTTATAATCGTTTAACAAAAGGCCTAAAATCTGGTCAGATTGTCAAAAAGTTTTTGGTGCTCTTCTATGGCGCACATATCTGTCATATTGGCAATATAGGTACATATAACATCGGCAATTTCTTTTTCACTGTTTTGAGAACTTAAAAAACGGCGTTCCGAATCCGGCAGCAGCTTCCAGTCTGACATAAAGACGTTAAACAGTTCTTCAACGATTTTTTGTGATTTCATATCCATGCGAACAACGTTGGTATGGGTATAAAAATGTTCTTTCAAGAAAGCGCGAAGCTGGCCGATTTCGGCTTCGACTTTGGGTGAAAAGCCGACCAGAAAACCTTTGTGCCGACGCACGTCATCGGGGGTTTTTATGTTATGAGCTTTCAGGTTGGCTCTGGTGTTGTCCAGCAGGTCAAATACCATTTTGGCAATCATGCCGCGTGTGACGGCGTAAATGCAGATATTGGTGTTTGGTGTCGGGTAGTTTTTATACAAGTTGTTGAGAATCTTGCGGATGAACGGGAGTTCTTGCATTTGTTCAAGGGTATAAAATCCGGCGCGGAAACCGTCTTCAATATCGTGGTTCAGGTAGGCAATGTCATCGGCATTGGCGGCAATTTGCGCTTCCAGTGACGGATAGTTTTTTAAGTCCAAGTTAAAGATTTTGTTGAATTTTTTTAAATAAGTGCTAAGCGTGCCTATAATCGGGCCGTTGTGCTTGACCGTGCCTTCCAGCGTTTCCCATGTCAGGTTCAAACCGGGGAATTCGGGGTAATGGGTTTCAATTTGTGTGACAATCTTTAAGGCCTGAACATTATGGTCAAAGCCGCCGTATTTTTTCATGACCTTTTGCAGCCCGCGTTCTCCGGCATGGCCGAAAGGCGGGTGACCGAGGTCATGGTCAAGGGCGATGGCTTCGCCGAGTTCTTCATTGAGATCGAGGCTTTTGCAAAGCGTGCGAGTAATTTGTGCAACTTCAATGCTATGTGTCAGGCGGGTGCGGTAGTTTTTGCCTTCATGATATGCAAAAACCTGTGTTTTGCCGTCCAGACGGCGAAAAGCCGAGGAGTGAATCAGGCGGTCGCGGTCACGTTGGAAGGGTGAGCGAATGATATTGGCAAAGTCGGAGTATAGTCGGCCGCGACTTTGTTCTGGCGAAATGGCGTAAGAAGAGAGGTTCATCAGATTATCTTTCCTTGAAAATATTTTAAATCCGTTGTAAGAGTATAAAACAAATGATTAAACAAAAGGTAAAAGCAGGATGATTGCAGCAACTTATAATGTGAATTCTGTCAATGCACGGATTGAAAACTTGAGCCGGTGGCTGAAAGAAAAGTCTCCGGACATTGTTTTGTTGCAAGAAATCAAGACAGAAACTGCCAATTTTCCGTTTTTTGAGTTGCAGACCTTGGGGTATGAGGCGGCTGTGCTGGGACAGAAAAGTTATAACGGCGTTGCTGTCTTGTCTAAAAAAAAGATTAAGGTTATTGAAGAAGGACTGCCTGAGATAAAAGATGAACAAGCCCGATATCTGGAAGTCGAGACAGAGGCCGGAGGTGCGCTTTGGCGGGTGGCATCTGTTTATCTGCCGAACGGTAATCCGCCGTATAACCAGCCTGATGATGACAGTAAGTATTGTTATAAGCTCGCGTGGATGGATGCTTTGTACCAACATGCCAAAGCATTGCTCGCGCTTAATCGTCCGGTTATTCTCGGCGGTGATTTTAACGTGATTTTGACGGCTGACGATGTTTATGATGAGAAGACTTTTCTGAATGACGCACTTTATCGCGAGGAAGTTAAGCAAAAACTGACGGCGCTGAAGTATCTGGGGTATTATGATGCTTTCCGGCTTTTGCACCCGCAGGAAAACGGCTATACTTTCTGGGATTATTCCGGTCAGGCGCTACAGGCGGACAATGGTATGCGAATCGATTATATGATGCTGTCGGCATCGGCGGCCGACTGTTTGGAAAAATGTTATGTTGATAAAGCGCCGCGGCAGGGAACAAAGCCTTCCGACCATACGCCGCTGATGATAGAATTGAAAAAATAATGGTAAAAAAGACAAGAAAGACCAAGCAAAAATTTCCTCCAATTACGCAGTTGGAAATTTGCCGCGTGGACGGCAACGGCGAGCTTATAGCCAAGACCATAAACAAAAAAGACAATCTGGAGCGCGTAGAAATTTTTGTGCTTCCTAACCGAAAAATTAAGCCGGAACTGATGTCGGGCGATGTTATTCTGGCCAGACTGAACTGCGATAACGGCGTGTTTTCGGCCAAGCCGATTGTGCGGCTCAGTAAGCAGGAGCCGGCCATTGAAAAAATGTACGGCGTGGTGGAGAAATACGGCAACAGGGCGATGATTGCGAGCACGGAAAAGAATTCGCGCAATATGTATGTGTTGGATTCCGGTAAAGGGTTGAAACACGGTGATTATGTCTGCTTTTATCTGGAAGGCGATCGGCGTTTTAAAACGGTTCGCATTCTTAAGGTCATGGGGCAGTTTGATTTGCACAAGGCTACGGATTCTTTGGTTCTGGAAAAATATGACATTCCGAATGTTTTTTCCAACAGGTTGAGAAAAGAAACCAAAAAGTTGCCGATTTATGATATTACAAACAGGCTGGATTTGACGAACCTGCCGTTTGTGACCATAGACGGTGACGATTCAAAAGATTTTGACGATGCGGTCTGGGCCGAAAAAACACCAACCGGTTTTCGGCTCGGAGTTGCCATTGCCGACGTGGCTTTTTATGTGCGGCATTTGTCCGAATTGGACAGGGAGGCTTATAAGCGCGGAAATTCGGTGTATTTGCCGGATATAGTGGTGCCGATGCTGCCGGAGGTTTTGAGCAATGACTTGTGTTCGTTGCGGCCGCGGCGCCAGCGTCCGGTTTTGGCCTGTTTTATTGAAATTGACAATAACGGCAGAATTTTAAGCCATAATTTTCATCGGGCATTTATCCGTTCTGCGGCCAGACTCACTTACAGCGAGGTTCAGAACGCGTTGGACGGGGAGCGCAATGACAATACGGCACCGCTTTTTCATACAGTGATAAAACCGTTGCATGAGGCTTATCTGGCTTTGGCCAAAGCCAGAGAGAAACGCGGCGCGTTGGAGCTGGAAACAGACGAGTTTAAGGTCAGGTTTGACAAGTCAGGAGCTGTTAAGACAATAGAAAAATGCAAGCATTTGCTGAGCGAAAAAATTATTGAAGAGTTTATGATTGCAGCCAATGTAGCTGCGGCGCAGACATTAAAGAAAAAGAAAGTGCCGGTTATGTATCGGGTTCATGATAAACCGAGAACAGAAAGACTGCCGGATATGGAAGGATTGTTAAAAACACTGAAAATGAAATTGCCGGAAGAGGCTGCTTTGAAGCCGCAGCATTTTAACAAAATTATTGCCGCCTGCGAGAAATATGGTTTGCAGTCCGGCGTGAACGATTTGGTTTTGCGGATGCAGTCGCAAGCGCAGTACAGTCCGCACAATATCGGGCATTTTGGTCTTGGACTGAAGGATTATGTGCATTTTACCTCACCGATACGCCGCTATGTCGACCTTTTGGTGCATCGTGCGTTGATTAAGGCGCTCAGGCTTTCTGACGGCGGCGGTTTGGAAGACGGTGCTGATGAAAAATTGTTTGAAGATATCGGGGCTCATCTTTCCGATACCGAACGGCGGGCGGTTAATGCCGAGCGGGAGATGTTGTCCCGTTATATGGCAGAGTATTTGAACCCCGCTTTAGGACAGGTTTTTGACGTGGTGATTACCGGATTTTCCAGTGCCGGTATTTTTGTGCGGATTTCCGAGGTCGGGGCCGAGGGGCTGATTTTGATGAAGACACTGCCGAACGACCATTATCTGTTGCCCGAGAGCAAAATGTTTTTACGCGGAACGCGGAGCCGGCGGGAGTTTCGGCTCGGAGATAAAATCAAGGCCGTGCTGAAAGAGGCTAATCCTGTTACCGGCGGGCTGGTCTTTCGTTTTTATGAGGAATAATTGCGGGACGGGCTTGCCAAAACAGGCAGGGGCGTTAAAATACATATCAAAACGATAATCGGGGACAAAACGGATGTACAAATTTATTTTCTTTTTGCTGTTGGCGCTGACGGCCGTATGGCCTGCAAAGGCTGATTATGATGCGATAGCTCTGGTCTATCGGAAAATTCATGAAGAAAATCCCCAGCATTTAAGTTATGCAAAGATGACGGAAGAGGCGCTCAAGGGTCTGCAAAAAATGGACAACAAGCTGAGGTTTGGCACTCAGGCCGGACGGATTACCATTTATTATGGCGGCAAGATGATCAGGAGTTTTCATAAGCCGGAACAGGAGAAGGCTGAAGATTGGGCTGATTTGACCGAAGAAATCTTAACGGCGGTAAAGAAAACTTCGGAGCAGGTGTCTTTGCATGATTTTGAGGCCGCGGACGAGATGTTGTCAGCCTTAACGCAGGAGTTAAAAGACGGATCAAAATATTATAAAGCAATGGATTTGGCAGGAGAAGAGACTTTTGTGCCCAGAAAGGCGTTTTCCGCTTATCAAAAAGAAGGCGTTTTGTATGTGAAAATTAAGGTTTTTGATCGTGACAGCGCTGACAAGCTGCGGCAGGCAATTGAGAAAGAAAAAGACGCTTCCGGCATGATTCTGGATTTGCGCGGAAGTACAGGCGGGTCTTTGGCAGCAATGATTAATATTGCCGATATGTTTTTGGATGACGGGATTATCGTGTCGGTCAAAAGCGGGGATGGACGGGAAGAAAACTTTTACAATGCCAATGTCGGCGGAGAATGGAATAAAAAACCGCTGGTTGTGCTGGTTGATGCTGATACGGCGTCTTCGGCCGAAGCCCTGAGTCTGAGCCTGCAAGAGCAGGGACGGGCAAAGCTTGTGGGGACACGGACTTATGGCAAAAGTACGGTTCAAGAGCTTATGGATTTGGACAATGGTTCCCGCTTGTCTTTGACAACGTCAAAAATCCTCGGGCCATCGGGAGCGGAAATTTCGGAAAATGGTCTGATTCCCGATGTCTGTACGACTTATATGGGGGAGGTTCAAAAACCCGAGTTTGTGGCACAAAAGGCAAAAGCTGTCGATTGTCCGCGCCAGAAAAGGGAAAAACAGGAGTTTGATATTCTGACGGCTCTGGTTCTGATTCATAAAAATTTGTGAAATTGTTGTTGACAATGCGTTAAAAAAATGTATAGTGCAGTCAAATGTTTTTAAATTTGTAACCTTTTAAGAGTAAAAAAAATGGCAAAAGCAATTAAAGTTAAAGTAAAATTGGAAAGCACGGCCGGTACAGGCACTTTTTATCTTGCTGAAAAAAATCCGAGAACTCATCCGGAAAAACTGACTTTGAAAAAATATGACAAGAAGTCTAAAAAGCACGAAGAGTTTGTTGAGAAAAAACTGAAGTAAGTTTTTTTAGCGTTTTGTAAGTAAAATAGAAAAGTGCCGCCGGAACAGGGCGGTACTTTTTTTGTTATCGACATTTTGAAAAAAAGCAAATGTAACAGGGTGTTATCAGATTTTTATGATTCCAGCAGTTTGGCTTTTTGGTATTCTTTCTTTAGGGTTTCGGTTTGAACATCGGTGTACCTTTGGGTTGTGGCAAGCGAGTTGTGACCGAGAAGCTCCTGAATGGAGCGCAGATCGGTTCCTTCCGCCAAAAGGTGAGTGGCAAAAGAATGTCGCAGAGCATGGGGCGTCAAAGAATCAGAAAGGCCCAACGATATCCGAATCTTTTGCAGCTGACGTTGGATGATACGGGGTAAAAGCCGTTCGCCGCGCGCACCCACGAACAAAGGTTCGCCTTCTTTAAAACGGTAGGGGCAATTTTGCACATATTCATCTATCGCGTCAACGACAACGGGCAGCAGAGGCACAATTCTTTCTTTATTGCCTTTACCTCTTATACGCAATATGTTGTTTTGACGGGTGATGTCGCCAAAATTCAGCGATAAGGCTTCGGAAATACGCAGTCCACAGCCGTAAAGCAGAGTGAAAACGGCGGTGTCGCGCAGCCCCTGCCATTCATTTTTGGAAAAGTTTGAGGCTTTTCTCAGAAGGGTGTTGGCTTCATTGACTTCCAATGCTTTGGGCAGACTTTTAGGTAGTCTGGGAGAAGAAATGATGCTTAATGCCGAATTTTTGACAATGTCGTTATCGTCAAGCCAGCGGAAAAAATTCTTCAGTGTAGAAATATTGCGGGCAATGGTCGTTTTGCACAAATGTCTGTCTGCTCGTGTCGAAATATAGCTGCGAAAAGTTCTGACATCAATATTCCTGAGGTCTTCAATTTGGGCCGTGTGGCCGAGTTTGTTGCTTAAAAATCCAAAAAAATCGGACAAATCCCTACAATAACCATCGAGCGTATTGAAAGAATAGCGGCGCTCATTTTGCAGCCACTTCTGCCATTTTTGAATTAAGTTTAAAACATTTTCATCTGTCTGATAGGTAATTTTGTTTTTCATATTTCTAATTTAAGCTTAAAAAGTAACTTTTTGGTAAATATATACAGCGTTATGTAAATAAATATAGACAAAAAATAAAGAATGGTATAAACCGAAATCCAGAAGAATATTATCAGTTTCAATTATTAACTAAATTAGTAAACATATGGAAGTGCGAGGAAAATTAATTAATGTATCCCGACCTTATTATCAGGTGGGAACGGATTATACCAAGCAGTGCGTCAGCTTTATTATTAGTGATAAAAAAGGCAAAAAACATTTCTTTTCGGTTTCTTATGATGATCATATGAAGCTGATTATGATTTCCGAAACCGGAGACGAGTTGGTGGTTAAGTTTTGTTATCGTGCGGAATGCGGGTTGCTGCGAGCCGGACATAATTTGGAAAGCGTTGAAAATCTGACGCTTGGTGTGGGCAGCGGACTTGACAAGATGAAAAAGCAACGGATCAGCGGACGGTTGGTGCGTTTGTCGAAGGCGTTTTGCCTGACGACGACTTTTTATCACGGAGGGCATGGCAGAGTAAGACACGAAGTGATTGTCAGGGTGCTTTTTGTTCTGAATGTCGAGGGCAGGAAGATTATTGCAGAAACAGAAAAAATGGAGGTTATCCAGTTTTTGCAAATGGCTGACTATGGAGATGCATTAACGGTAGAATTTACCTGTACAGGGGAGGTTTCTTATGTCAGAAACAAGAATCTGAAGGTGACTTACAGAGATTTGCACAAATAGTCGATAACTTTTAACGGCTGCCGGTTTTTCCGGCAGTTTTTTTGTCTGTACAAAGGAGAAAATTTCTTTGACAAATACCGTTTTTAGAAATTTAATCTTTGTAAGAACTTTAGGAGAAAAGATTATGGCAGCGAAAAAAATAGCTTTTATCGGCGGAGGCGCCTGGGGCGGTGCTTTGGCAATTGTTTGTGCAAAGGCCGGACGGGACGTAATTGTCTGGGATATTAATCAACAAGTGGTTGATGCCGTTAACCTCCGGCATGAGTTTCCTGTACATTCCGGAATTGTGCTGTCTGAAAAAATTGTTGCAACGAATGATATGAGCGATTTAGCCGGTGCAGATGCATTTTTTGTAACAACGTCGATTGCCGGTGCGCGGGATGTTTTGGGCAAGATGAAGACGGTTATCGGAGAGGCACCGGTGGTGATGACATCAAAGGGGCTGGAACATTCAACAGGTCTTCTGGCTTTTCAGGTAGCGGAGGAGTTGTTGGGGCCGGAAGCAAAAGTCGCCTTGCTGGCAGGGCCGAATTTTGCCAGTGATGTTGCCAAAGGAAAAATTTCGGCTACGGTTCTTTTTTCAAAATATCCGCAGGTTGCAAAAATGCTGGCGGAAGCTTTGGCTTCTGAGGTTTTCCGGCCTTATCAGAGTACCGATATTATGGGAGGTTCGGTTTGTGGCGTGGTAAAAAATATTATTGCCATTGCTGCCGGCATTTCCGACGGTATGGGGCTTGGCGAAAATTCCAGAGCTGCAATCATTACACGGGGGTTGGCCGAAATGTCGCGGCTGGTACTGAAAATGGGCGGCAAGGCCGAGACGGTAGCCGGATTGGCCGGTGTCGGCGATTTGTTTTTGACGGCGTCTTCCATGCAGTCCAGAAATTATTCTCTGGGTTTTGGCATCGGACAGGGAAAAACGGTTGAAGAAATTATGAAAGCGCGGACAGCAACAACGGAAGGGTTGTTGAGCGCATCTGTCATTAATCTTCTGGCAGAAAAGTATCAGGTAGAAATGCCGTTGTCGGCGGCAGTATACAAAGTGACGTCAGGTCAGTTTCCGGCGGCAGAAACAGTCAAGAGACTGATGAACAGACCTTTGAAAGAAGAGTTGGCCTGATTTGGGCATGGCTTTGCATGCATTATAAAATTTGGTTTGAATTTATGCATGTTATGATATGATAAGGCAAAATTGAAAGAATCCGGAGACTGGAAAATTGAGAAAAATTGTCGGGGTTATGCTGACCCTGCCGTTTAATAACGTATTTGATTATCAGACTGATGACGATGTTAATCTTGGCGATATCGTCAGGGTTTCATTTGGGCGGGAACAGGTTATCGGGGTAGTTTGGAAAATCGGAAAATCCTGCAATTTAGAAGAGGTCAAGATCAAATCCATCAGCGAAAGATATTCTTTTCCGCCGTTGTCCGATGCCTTAAGGAAATTTGTTGATTTTGTGGCGCAATATAATATGGCTTTTGCTGGTTTGGTGCTCAAAATGGTTTTAAGCGCGCGCAGTGTATTTGATGATCCGAAAACATTGTTGCTTTATGAGCTTTCCGGCAAGACTTTGGCTGAGGCTAAGATCAAAAATTCCGATGCGCGTTGGCGAGTGATGGATTTTTTAAAATTTGCCCCTTTTACCCGCAGGGATATCTGCAAGGGAGCCGGCGTGACGATGCCGGTTGTCAATAAGCTGATTGAGGCCGGCGTTTTAAGAGCCGTGGAAGTTGAGGATAAATGGACGTTTGAACGTCCGCAGCCTGACTTTGGCAAGGTAAATCTTACGCCCGAGCAGCAAAATGCCGCAGAAAAGCTGGTTGCAAAGATAGGCAACGGTTTTTCGGCAACATTGTTGGACGGGATTACAGGTTCCGGTAAAACGGAGGTTTATTTTGAGGCGGTGGCGGAAACTCTCCGGCAGGGAAAGCAGGTGCTGATTATGGTGCCGGAAATTTCTTTGACAACGCAGTGGCTCGGGCGTTTTGAGCGGCGTTTCGGGGTGAAGCCTGCCAAATGGCATTCGGCTTTGGGAAACCGCGAGAGAACAGAAACATGGAAGGCTGTTGCGGAAGGGCAAGCGCAGGTTCTTATCGGAGCGCGTTCAGCTTTGTTTTTGCCTTATCAAAATCTGGGTTTGATTGTGGTTGATGAAAGTCATGACCATTCTTTTAAGCAGGAAGACATGGTTAATTATCAAGGGCGCGATATGGCGGTCGTACGGGCAAAATTTGAGGATTTTCCGATTATTCTGTCGACGGCGACGCCTGCGCTCGAAACACTTAATAATGTGGAAGAAGGAAAATATGACTGCGTGAAGCTGACCAGTCGTTATGCCGCTGCAGAACTGCCTGAAATTAAGGTGATTGATCTGAAAAAAGACAAACCGGTCAAAGGAAGCTGGGGAGTATCGTGGCTGGCGCCAAGCCTTGTGACGGCCTTGAAAGAAAATCTGGCAAAAAATGAGCAGTCAATGTTGTTTTTGAATCGCCGCGGATATGCGCCGTTGACGATTTGCCGTGACTGCGGACACCGAATCCAATGTCCGAATTGCACGTCTTGGCTGACTGAGCACCGTTCGCAAAAAAAACTGATTTGTCATCACTGTGGTTTTTCCATGAGTATGCCTAAAGAATGTCCGGAATGCCATTCGGAAGAGGGCTTGACTGCTTGCGGTCCCGGCGTGGAGCGTATTGCCGAGGAAGTCAAAGCGCGTTTTCCCGATGCGAAGATAAAAATTATTTCCAGCGATATTACGTCCAGTATGGCTGAAGTTTCTGCCGTTATCAGGGAAATGGAACAGGGGCAGGTTGACATTCTTATCGGAACGCAGATTTTGGCCAAAGGGCATCATTTTCCGACTCTGACGCTGGTGGGTATCGTAGATGCGGATTTGGGATTGATGGGAAGTGATTTACGAGCTTCCGAGCAAACGTATCAGCTGCTTTCCCAAGTTTCCGGACGGGCAGGTCGGGGAGAGAAAAAAGGGACGGTTTATTTGCAGACGCTGTATCCGGAAAATGCGGTTTTAAAAGCTCTGATTAACAATGACCGGCAGGAATTTTTGAAGCTGGAAAAACAAAGTCGTAAAATTTTGAAAATGCCGCCTTTCGGCAAGTTGGCGGCGTTGATCGTGTCGGGAACGAATCAGGAAGATACCGAGCGGGTTGCAATCTGGCTTGGAAACACGGCGCCGAACAATGATTATATTACGACTTTGGGACCTGCGCCGGCGCCGATTTTTATGCTGCGCAACAAGTATCGTTTCAGGCTGCTTTTAAAAACGTCAAAAAATATCAGAATTCAGGATGTTATTCGCGACTGGCTGGCAAAGGTTCAGCTTTCTTCGAGGGTTAGGGTTGAGGTGGATATTGATCCATACTCCTTCATGTAAAAAATTTGCAAAAGGCTGGTCATGCTTGTTCCTTTTCTCCTCGTGTACCTTTTGTTGTACACGTCGTTGAAAAAAACGGCGCAGCACCAGCCTTTATCAAATTTTTTAATAAAAACGCGCAATACGGACGCCTAATACAGAAAAAGAAAATATGAATCATTAAGACAAATTTTTATGTAAAAAGAGAAGTTAATTTCAGTATTGACCGCAAATGGCGGCAAAGGACAGGTTTTTCTGGACAGCAGTTATTTGTCTGGCAATAAGTTGCTGACTTCTGAAGACAACGTTGTTGATTTGGAAAATTTCCGATGCTGTGAAGTTTATGCAAACGGCCGGCGTTTTTTGCAGGACAGATGCGGAAATGCGGTTTTGTATAATCCCGCCGGTCAGGAAATTGTTAGCGTTAAAGATGCCAATATAGAAGAGCGCTGGATTGATGCCAATGTTGTCAATGGAATGCGCTTTGCGCAAAATCGCTGACTAAAAGCTTGGAATTTGGCTTTTGTATTAATAAATTAGAAATAAATTGATGTTTATTATAACTTTCAAATTGGATTGATTTTGCGAGTGTTAAAAATTGAAAAAACGTTCAAAATCTAAGATTGCTTCTATTTATGCCATAGCCTTATATGAGGCTGCGGTTGAAAAAAAAGCATTGGCTAAGGTTCAGAAAGATGTGATGTCGCTTTTGGCTGAGACAAAAGCTTTGCCTGATTTTGTGAAGTTTTTTGCGAATCCGATTGTTGAAATTCAGGATAAAAAAGATACTCTTAAACAGATTGCCGGCAAGTTGAAGCTTAATTCCGCAACGCTCGGCTGTCTTGATATTCTGGCAGAAAACGGCCGTTTTTCAGAATTTGAACTTATTTTGGAAGAGTTTGTGCATTATGCCAACAAACAGGCAGGTATTGCCGAAGTTCAGGTTAAGGCCGTCAAAGAGCTTAATCCTGTTCAGAGCAGAAAGCTGGAAAGCGCTTTGGAAAAAATGCTCAATCAAAAAGTTTTAGTTAATTATGAGGTTTGTCCCGAAATTTTGGGCGGGCTTCAAATTAAATTCGGTTCAAACATGATAGATGACACTATTTTGGCAAAACTGAATCGTCTTGAACAAATAATGAAAGGTGGACAATAATGTCTGTAAACGTTAGCGAGATATCTTCCATTATCAAAGAAAAAATCGAAACTTCCGACATTATGGCCGATGTGGCAGAGGTCGGGCAGGTTTTGTCTGTTGGTGATGGGATTGCACGTGTTTATGGTTTGGAAAAAGTTCAGGCCGGAGAGCTGGTGGAATTTGCCGGCGGGATTAAAGGCATGGCCCTGAATCTGGAAGAAGACAATGTCGGCGTGGTTATTTTCGGACCTGACCAATCTATTAGGGAAGGTGATATGGTCAAGCGCACAGACAGTATTGTCAGCGTGCCCGTGGGCAAACATCTGCTGGGCAGAGTAGTCGATGCTTTGGGAAATCCGATTGATGGCAAAGGTGACATTAAAGCTACCGAGTATAGTATGTCGGAAGTAAAAGCTCCCGGTATTATTGCCCGCCGCAGCGTGCATGAGCCTATGCAGACCGGTTTGAAGATTATTGACAGCCTTATTCCGATCGGGCGCGGTCAGCGTGAGTTGATTATTGGTGACCGCCAGACCGGAAAAACCTCTATCATTATTGATACGATTTTGAATCAGAAAGCAGTTAACGATAAGGCAAAATCAGAAAAAGAAAAGCTTTATTGCATTTACGTTGCCGTCGGACAAAAACGCTCAACCGTTGCACAAGTGGTCAAAACCTTAAAAGACCACGGGGCGCTGGATTATACGATTGTGGTTGCCGCAACGGCTTCGGATTCCGCGCCGATGCAGTTCTTGGCGCCATATTCCGGTTGTGCGATGGGTGAGTATTTTCGCGACAACGGAATGCATGCCGTCATTTTTTATGATGACCTGTCCAAGCAGGCTACGGCTTATCGTCAGATGTCTTTGCTGCTTCGTCGTCCGCCAGGGCGTGAGGCTTATCCGGGTGACGTCTTCTATCTGCACTCCCGTTTGTTGGAACGTGCCGCCAAGATGAGCGATGAAAAAGGTGCCGGTTCTCTGACCGCTTTGCCGGTGATTGAAACTCAGGCGGGAGATGTGTCCGCATATATTCCGACCAATGTTATTTCTATTACCGACGGTCAGATCTTTTTGGAAACAAACCTGTTTTTCCAAGGTGTGCGTCCGGCCGTAAACGTTGGTATTTCAGTCAGTCGTGTGGGCTCTGCCGCGCAGATTAAGGCTATGAAGCAGGTTGCCGGATCTATTAAGCTGGAGCTGGCGCAGTATCGTGAAATGGCCGCTTTTGCCCAATTTGCATCAGACTTGGACGCTTCAACACAAAATCTGCTGGCACGAGGCGCTCGGTTGACCGAGCTTTTGAAGCAACCGGTTAATCATCCGATGTCGGTTGAAGAAGAAGTTGTGGCTATTTTTGCCGGCGTGCGCGGCTATTTGGATAAAATTACCATTAAGGATGTGCAGGATTTTGAGAAGAGAGCTATTACTTCTTTGAAAGCCAATCAGCCCAAACTTTTGGAGAATATCCGCAAAGACAAGGTGATTTCGGAAGATACCGAAAAAGCGCTTCAGGAATTTTATGACGCTTTTCTGGCAGGATACCTTGGTGAGGAAAAAGCAGCGTAGAGGAATAAATTATGGCAGGTATGAAAGAGTTACGTACTCGTATTGAATCCATAAAATCGACGCAGAAGATTACGTCGGCGATGAAGCTGGTTGCAGCTTCACGCCTGCGTCGGGCTCAGGGTTTGATTGACAAGTCGTCTTTCTACAATAACAATCTGGTGTCTTCTGCCAATCGGGTTTATTATGAACTCCGGCAGGAAGAAGCGGCCAAGGGAGTTAGTTATATTTATCCCAAGCTTTTATGCGGAACCGGAAAAAACAAAACCTGTCTGCTGATTGTGTTTACCTCTGACCGCGGTTTGTGCGGCGGATATAACGCCAATGTTGCCAGGGCGGCAGCCAAGCGGATTGAGGAACTTACGGCCGAAGGAACGGAAGTAAAGATTTTGTGTGTCGGAAAAAAAGGCCGAGATATTCTAAAACGTAAATATGCCGATTTGATTGTTAAAACTTTGGAAGGGTTTGGCAAAAAAGGCGCCAAATATTATGAGGCGACGGATATTGCCCAGTTGATTTTGGAAGCTTATGACAAAGGGAAAATTGACCGTTGTGAAGTGGTGGTCAGCTACTTTGTTTCTGCCATTACCCGACAAGTTAAAACCGGATCGATTTTGCCGGTGAAGATTGAGGAGTTTGAATATAACAAACTCAATCTGCCGACCAATGTCGTCAATGGCGCATTCTATGATTACGAGCCTGATAAAATGGAACTGCTGGCCGGTCTTTTGCCGCTGATTTTCAAATCCAGCCTGTTTCAGGCAATTGTGCATTCGCAGGCTTCGGAGCATGGCGCCCGCATGACCTCAATGGATAATGCGACACGCAATGCCAAGGATATGATTTCGCGTCTGACCCTGAAATATAACAGAATCCGTCAAACCGCAATTACAACGGAATTGACAGAGATTATTTCCGGCGCAGAAGCAATTTAGTCCGCTTTTATAGAGTATCTAAAGCGGTTTTACGATGGTTCGAAAAATTCATGTACTTCTGTGTACACTAAAATTTTTCTCACATCTAGAAACCACTTTATCTATCTCTCTAAAAACAGACTAAAAGAGGAAATTTAGAGTAATTTTGCTCGGTCTCGAAAAATTCATGTACTTCTGTGTACACTAAAATTTTTCTCGCCTCCAAGAATTACTTTATCTGCTCCTCTAAAACTAAAATTGTCAGTCCGCTTTTATAGAGTATCTAAAGCGGTTTTACGATGGTTCAAAATATAATGATTATAAAAGACAAACGGTTTAGAGGAGATGAAAATGGTTGAAAAAACAACGGCAGCAAAAAAGCCGGCAGTCAAGAAAATGGCTGCTAAAAAGACGTCTGCAGTTAAATCTGCGACAGCAAAACCCGCGGTGAAGAAATCATCGGCCAAAACGGCGCAGAAGATTGTCAACAAGCTTGACAGGGAATATGCTTCGGAAAATGTTGCTCAGGAAAAAAAGGCCATTAAGCAGATTGAAGAAAACGCTAAAAAAGACGTTAAGAAGATTAGAAAACTGGCTAAAAAAGAGCGTAAGGTTCACAGTATAGGGCATATTTCGCAAGTTACCGGCGCGGTTGTGGACGTGCGTTTTGACAAGATTGAAGATATGCCGAACATTTTAACGGCTTTGGAATGTGACAACCACGGAAAACCGTTGATTTTGGAAGTTGCGCAGCACTTGGGCGAAAACGTTGTGCGGACAATTGCAATGGATACTACGGACGGATTGGTTCGCGGTTTGGAAGTTGTTAATACCGGAGAGCCGATTGAAGTTCCGGTTGGACCAGGAATGCTCGGACGCATTATCAATGTTGTCGGCGAGCCTGTTGACGGCCGCGGCGATGTTCAGGCCAGCGACTATTATCCAATCCATCGTCCGGCACCGTCTTTTGTAGATCAGGCGACAGAAACCAAAGTCCTGACGACCGGTATTAAAGTTATTGACCTGCTTGAGCCTTACGTTAAAGGCGGAAAAATCGGTTTGTTCGGCGGTGCCGGTGTTGGCAAAACCGTTTTGATTATGGAACTGATTAATAATATTGCCAAAGGACACGGCGGTTATTCCGTTTTTGCCGGTGTGGGAGAAAGAACACGTGAAGGCAACGACCTTTATCATGAAATGATCGAATCCGGCGTTATTGATCTGAAGGGTGACAAGTCAAAAACCGTACTTGTTTACGGTCAGATGAATGAACCCCCCGGAGCCCGTGCCCGTGTGGCTCTGTCCGGTTTGACACAGGCGGAGTATTTTCGCGATGAAGAACATCAGGACGTTTTGTTCTTTGTTGACAATATCTTCCGCTTTACACAGGCCGGTTCGGAAGTTTCCGCATTGCTCGGACGTATTCCTTCCGCCGTTGGTTATCAGCCGACTTTGGGAACGGATATGGGCGCCATGCAGGAGCGTATTACGTCTACCAAAAACGGTTCCATTACTTCCGTGCAGGCGGTATATGTTCCGGCCGATGACCTGACCGATCCGGCGCCGGCAACGACATTTGCTCACTTGGATGCAACAACGGTATTATCCCGTTCGATTGCTGAACTTGGTATTTTCCCGGCGGTGGATCCACTTGATTCCACTTCTCGAATTTTGTCGTCCGAAGTTTTGGGTGAGGAACATTATACTGTTGCCCGTCAGGTGCAGGAAATTTTGCAAAAGTATAAATCTTTGCAGGATATTATTGCCATTCTGGGTATGGATGAATTGTCTGAAGAAGACAAGCTCACCGTTGCCCGTGCCCGTAAGGTTCAGCGTTTCCTGTCTCAGCCGTTTCATGTGGCCGAAGTCTTTACCGGTACGCCGGGAGTGTTTGTTAAGCTTGAAGACACGATTAAGGGCTTTAAAGGCATTATTGAAGGGCAGTATGACAATATTCCCGAGCAGGCATTCTATATGGTCGGTACTATAGAGGATGCGTTGGAAAAGGCTAAGGCATTAAGTCGCTAAAAGGATAACTAATACAGAAATTGCGGCTCGACTGCTAAGTCATGTACTAATTTGTACACTCTTGTCGCAGTCGCCCTTATTTCTTATTATTTATCTCGTTAATTGGCTTCAATGAAGCCGCTTAACGGAAATTAAGCCGCTTAATGGAAACTTGGAGCAATTTTACGCTGTTTCAATAAGGGTAAGGCGTCGGGTTAATTGAAAAGGAAAAGAATATGAAAAACGAGATTATTTTCCGCTTGTCGCGGCCGTATAAAATTTCAACCACGGCTGCCGTATCCAAGGTCGTGTTGCCGGCGGCGAACGGTGATATTACGATTTTGCCGGATCGGGCGCCGACGCTTATTTTGTTGAAAGGCGGTCTGTTGCAGGTTTTGGATAAAGACAACAAACCGCAGGAACGTTACTTTATCAAGAGCGGCGTTGCCGATGTGGCGCGTAACCGTTGTGCCGTTTCGGCGGAAAAAGTTGTTCCGTTTGGCAAGATAGACGTTGCGCGGGCGGCAGAAAAGCGGGATGCAGCCATTCATCAAGATGACAAGGATTTTTATCAGATGATTGTTGATAAGCTGACGTTACTGGCTCGTTGATTTGTTTTTGTTAATCTCCGCAGTTCGTTTCTGCGGGGATTTTTTTGTCATAGAGAGTTGACCGGCGGTGGGCTGCGCGTTATAACTGTAAAATAATTTTTGAAAGGCGGGAAAATGAAAAAAAACGGTCGGGCGGTTATTTTGATGATGGATTCATTCGGGGTCGGCGAGGCGCCTGATGCTGATAAATTTGGCAATGTCGGAGCTAATACTTTTACGCATATTGCAACGATGAATAACGGCCTGAAAATTCCTAATCTGGTGCATCTTGGTTTGTCTGAAGTTTCAAAAGCGGCCTGCGGGTATTTTCCACCACTCGGGGATCAGCCGCCGGCAGAAATGACAATGGATTCAAAGTTCGGTTTTATGCAGGAGATCAGCCATGCCAAAGATACTTCTTCCGGACATTGGGAAATGGCAGGCGTGCCGGTTTTGTTTGAATGGGGATATTTTAATCCCGAGTATCCGTCTTTTCCGCCGGAGCTGGTGACAGAGATTTGCATGAAAGCCGGACTGGACGGTATTCTTGGCAATAAGGCCGCTTCCGGTACGGTTATTATTCAGGAATTGGGCGAAGAACATATTAAAACCGGAAAGCCGATTTTTTATACCTCGGCCGACAGTTGTCTGCAAATTGCCGCTCATGAAAAATATTTCGGGCTGGATCGGTTGTACAAACTTTGCGAAATTGCTTTTGAGGCTGTTAAGCCTTATCGGATTGCGCGTATTATCGCACGTCCGTTCAGCGGTGAGAAGGCCGGCGAATTCATACGAACGAAAAATCGTCATGATTATTCGGTTACGCCGCCGGCCGAAACGATTTTGGACAAGGTTAAAAATGCCGGCGGCAGTGTGATTGCCATTGGTAAAATCGGCGATATTTATGCGCATCAGGGCACGAGCAAAGAGGTTAAGGCCAGCGGGCTGCAAGAACTTTGGGATGTGACTTTGGAAGAGATAAAAAATGCTTCCGACGGCAGTCTTGTTTTTACTAATTTTGTGGATTTTGATATGCTCTGGGGACATCGACGCGATGTGAAAGGCTATGCCGGAGGATTGGAATATTTTGACAGTCGATTGCCGGAAATCGAACAGGTCTTGCGCGATGATGATATTGTGTTTATTACCGCTGATCACGGAAATGATCCGACTTATATCGGAACAGATCATACGCGCGAATTTGTGCCGGTGATTATGTTTGGTAAAAAAATTAAACCGGAATTTATCGGACATCGTAAAACTTTTGCCGATATTGCGCAGACTATTGCCGAATATTTCGGTCTGGAAAAAATGAAATACGGAACATCTTTTTTGGGGAAAAAAGAATAATGAGCTATCGGGCAAGGAATCTGCCGGCGAAGCAACATTGCTTTTTCGGGCGCAAGGGAGGCGTTTCCGTGGGAAAATATGCCAGTTTGAATGTGCGGAAAATGTGTGACGATATTGGCACAAGAGTTGATGAAAACCGAAAAATTGCGGTTGAAGCAGTTGGCGGAAAATTTGAAAATCTGATGGTGTTGAGTCAACAGTCCGGTACGAATGTCTGTTTTACCGAAGAAGCTTCAGTCGGAAAGATTGCGGCTGACGGCGTGGTGACGAAAACGTCCGAAATGGTGCTTTGTTTATTTACGGCAGATTGTGTGCCGGTGTTGTTGGCGGATTATGAACACGGCGTAATTGCAGCCGCTCATGCCGGTTGGCGCGGTGCGGTGCGCGGCGTGTTGAAAAATACGCTGGATTTGATGATTGAAAAGGGAGCTGTTCTTGAAAATATTGCAGCAGCGCTTGGTCCATGTATTCAGCAGCCGTCTTTTGAGGTCGGAATTGAAGTGAAAGAAGAATGTACGGCGATTAGTCCGTTGTATGAGCATCTTTTTGCCGCGGGAAAAGATGACAGGCATTTTCAATTTGATTTGGAAGGGCTGGTCAGGTTCCGCTTGGAGCAATACGGGCTTCAAAATATTACGGTTTCCGGAATTGATACTTATAAAGATGAAGAAAATTATTTCAGTTATCGCCGGAACTGTCATCAGGGACTGGCAGAAAATCCGAAAGATTTTCCCTGTCAGGCCTCAATGATCAGGTTGTAAAGTAAAATCTCTTTCTGTTCGGAAAGAGGTTTTACTCTTATTTTCTGCTACAAGCTCCCAGATTCCAACAGGTGATACCGAGAAATAATATGGATCTCTTCCGTCAAGATTACGGCAAGTTAATTCAGAAGCAGGAGAGACTGGTTTGCCGGATAATAATATTCTGTTTTGACCATGGCTGCCGGTAAAGTCTGATAAGTTATGCCACTATATTAAATTTGTGCTTTATTTTTAAGCGAAAAAGGTATATAAAATAAAGCTATGGATTAACAATAAGCAGATTTTGAATGTCACCATTAGGTAAGTTTACGCTGGCAATTGTCGGTTTACGTTTTGCCGGTGCTGTTGGTTTTTTTTGGGGAATGTTCTTCGGGCATATCCTGATTGACAGTACAATCGTCATTAAAAAAATTGAAAAGATCATTGCGCAGTTTGACGATAATATCCGTTTACTGCTGCCTTATAACGCCTGCCGTTATTATAATAAAATAGACGGTTATTTCGGCGGAAAGTTATGGGGGACCGTGCTGGGTTCTGTATTGTTTGGTTTTTATGGTTTGGTGACACTGTTTATTATCGGCCATTTTGTTTTTGATACGCCGCGTTCCCGACATGCTTCTGTTTTTCGGGCAAAATTTGATGATTTGTGGCGTTTGAACTGGTGCAAAATTCTGGGAGCGATTATCGGTTTTTCGCTGCAGAACGAAGTGCTTATTTTCTGTGGTGTGATCGTCGGATTTTTCTTTGACGGCTGGTATCATGAAAAAGGTTTTGCCGGAAAACTTAATCGCGGGTGGTTTCGGCTTTTTTGGCTGAATGTGAATCCGCTTAAGTTTGCGTTATCTTCACCGGAAGCCAAAAAGGCGGCTTTTGTGCGGGCGATGGCCGGTTTGGCTGCTAAAATCTCAAAGGCGGACGGTATGGTCAGCCCGAATGAGATTCATTTGTTTAAGCAGTTATTTGAAGTTCCGCAAAAAGCGAATCGGCAGATTTCCAGAATTTTTAATAAGGCAAAGAAAAAGGTTGCCGGTTATGAGCGTTATGCCGCGCAGATTAAAACAATTTCCGGAAATGATATCGAACTTAAAGAAAGCGTGATGGAAAACCTTTTCAAAATTGCTCTTATTGATGGAGAAATAGGGGCGCAGGAGCGGGAAATTCTTCAGCATATCGCGGTAATTATCGGGCTGCCGCTCGGAAATTTTAAGGCAATAGAAGAAAACTTTAAGCCCAAGCAGCAAAATAGCGGAAATGTGCGGGATTTTTATGAGGTTCTGGGCGTGTTTTACAATGCCAGCAACAGCGAGATTAAAAAGCGCTGGCGGGAACTGATTAACGAATATCATCCTGATAAGGTTCAGGCGCGGGGGGCGACGGTTTCAGAAATTAAGGCAGCAACCGAAAAAATGGCTGAAATCAACAATGCCTATGAGTCGATTGTCAAACTGCGGAACATTGCCTGAGATGAAAATTGTTTTAGCTACGATTAATGCCCGTTATTCCCATACCTCATTCGGGCTGAGATATCTGAAAGCCAACTTGAAAGAGTTTGAAAAAGACTGCAAAATTATGGAATTTACGCAGGATTTGCTGCCGCAAGAGATTGCCGAAAGAATTATTATGCAAAATCCTGACGTGATTGGCTTTGGCTGTTATATTTGGAACATTGAGGCGATTTTGAAAGCGGCGGAAATCGTGCGGGCGATTTTGCCGCAGACGGTTTTGGTTTTTGGCGGACCGGAAGTATCTTATGAAAACGAAGCGTTTTTGCCGCATTGCGATTATCTGATTGAAGGTGAGGGCGAGCTGGCTTTGTATCATCTGGCGCAAAGTCTGGCCGAAGGCAGCCGTCCGGCAGAGAAAATTCTGAAAGAGCCGGTTTGTGATTTGAACAGACTGAAAATGCCATATTATTTATACAGTGACGAGGATATTGCCCATCGTCTGATTTATGTCGAGGCAACGCGGGGATGTCCGTTTAGCTGCGAATTTTGCCTTTCTTCTTTGTCGCGCGGGGTCAGGGAATTTGACTTGGACAAGTTTCTGACGGAAATGGATGCGCTGATTGCGCGCGGGGTGCGGCAGTTTAAGTTTGTTGACCGGACTTTTAATCTGAAAATTGACCGCATCAGAAAAATTCTGGAATTTTTCAAAACCCGCTGGCAGAACGGAATGGTTTTACATTTTGAAATTTTTCCCGACAAGTTAAATGCTGAAATGCTGACGGAGATTAAAAATTTTCCGGCCGGCGGGCTGCATTTGGAAGCCGGTGTGCAGAGTTTTTACGAGCCGGCGCTGAGAGCGATTTCACGTAAGCAGGACGAAAACAAAACTTTGGAGAATTTGCGGATTATAAGGGAGCAGAGCGGGGCGGAAATTCATGCCGATTTGGTGGCGGGGATTCCGGAAGCGACGCTGAAAACATTTGAAGACGATTTTAACAAGCTGATTGCCGTTTGTCCGCAGGAATTGCAAATCGGGATACTGAAACGCTTGCGCGGGGCGCCGATTGACCGGCACAGTTCAGAATATGCCATGGTTTATTCCAAATATCCGCCCTATGAGATTATGCAAAACAAAGATATGTCTTATGCCGATTTGCAATTGGTCAAACGGGTAGCGCGTTATTTTGACCTGTATTACAATTCCGGAAATTTTAAAAACTCCTGCGCCCTGTTGTTGACTGCAAAAGAGTCGGCTTTTTTGTGTTGGGCGGATTTTGCTTCCCATATCTGGGAAAACTGTCGCCAGACGCATAAAATTTCAATCGGGCGTCAGACACAGATTTTGTTTGACTATTTGTGCCGGTTTTCTAATATAAAAGAGGCTGCAGCGGCGCTGTTGGCGGATTATCAGGCGCAAAACCGCAGTGACAACATTAACTATATCAAAGAGGTTTTGAAATGAAGGAATGCCTGCTGCCGGATTGTTGTGAGCGAAATGCCAAGATAGATATGCTGGTGCTGCATTGTAGCGCCTATCCGGCTGATAAGTTGATTGATATTTTTAAGGAATACAAGGTCAGTTCTCATTATATTATTGATGAAAACGGTGAGATTTTCCGGTTGGTTGACGAGGCAAAAGCAGCGTATCATGCCGGCGTTGGTTTTTGGCGCGGGCGTTCCGACAGCTGCAATATGCGTTCCGTCGGTATTGAACTGGTGAATATGTCGCTCGGGCAGATGCCGTACAGCGAGGCGCAGATTGCAGCCTTGATTCCGTTATGCAAAGAGTTGATGCAAAAATATCAGATTGCGAGGGAAAACGTGGTCGGGCATTCGGACATTAAGCCTTTGGGCAAGGCTGATCCCGGGGTGTGTTTTCCGTGGCAGCGTTTGGCAGAAGAAGGAATCGGCCTGTGGTATAATCCGGCAGATGCAGAAAAAGCAGAAGAGAACAATGTTTCGGCCTTGTTGGCAAAAGTCGGTTATAATACGACGGATGAAGAAACAACCATTGCTTCGGCTTATGCGTTTCGTCGGCGTTTTTTGCCGGAAGAAGTCCTTATTGACAAAGATGTGATGCATCTGGTGGACAATGTTTATCCGGTCGGTGATAAGTCTTTGTTATCTGGCAAAAAATTTATTAATTGTTTAAAAGCTGTGGCTTATCGGTATGAAACGCTTGAAAATAGTTCAAAAGGTTATATGTTAGTCAACGAACGGCAAAACCGTTTATCAAGATAATTTCTAAGTATGTGTAGCGACTAAAATTGTGTAGCAGCAATCGCAAAGTACTGAACCGGAAGAGGTTTAGTCTTGTGTTTGTGTATACAAACTTAACTTTTGATAAGAGAGAGTCAAAGTGGAGAAAATTTTGGTCGATACGGAACTGACGCAGGAATCTATTGTTGCATTTGTCAAAACGGAGGAGGAGCTGCGTGATGTTGTAGCCAGCGAGGCTGACGGGCTGATTGTGATTGACGGTAGAGTGGAGCTGTCTTCAGGAGAGCCGTTGATATTGTTTGAGGGGCAGCGTCTGGCCGGTAACAGACGAGTTGGACGGAATGGTATGTCCGAACTCGTTTTTCATCATCATAAAAGCTTTAATATTTTGAAAATGGCTGATGACAGCCAGATATCCGAGTTAAAAATCACGGTTGAGTTTGAGGATTATAAACCGCAAGAGGCCTTGTTTGAGCTGAAAGGCAGTCAGGAAATCAAATTTCGTAATTTGTCGGTGGCGCTGATTAATTATTCCGGACGTGTTTTGGAAGATGTGAGCATTGTTTATCTGGACAATGATGCTTTGTTGGATTGTGAAGGGGATATTCTGATCGACGTTTTCGGCAATAAGCTGAAAGGTTTTAAGGCAGCAAACAACAGCAGGCTCAATTTTCGCGGTAATGTGGCGTTTGTTTCCGGCGGGCGGGAGAATTATGTTTTGTGGTTGTATAACAGCGCGACGGTTAATTTGTTTTCACACTCCAGTCTCAGAGCGGATTATGCTGATGGAAACATTGCCGGAAACGGCGGAATTTTTAATTCTGACAGTACTGTCAACATTTTTGGAGGCTCCAGTCTTTATTTGGCCGGCGATAAGATTCTGGTTAACGAATCTGATACAATGAATGGCTTTTTTGTTTATAAAAATGCCGAGATTTCTATTCGCGGCTTGGCTTCTGACAAAGCGGACAAGTGGAAGTGTACGCGATTTTGGCGGCTACAGGAGGCCACAGACATCGGTTCTTTGGAGGTATATCAGTCTGAATTTATAAGGGTCGAGGAATCAGATGTGCCGGAGAGCATCCAGAAAGCCTTGTAATATGTATGCGGCGGCGGAGCTGTCAAGAATTTCTTTACGGCGCTTGCGTGACATATCAACTTCTTTTATCAGAAAATTTTCCATGGCGCGGGATGACAGGCGTTCGTCCCAAAAGGCAACAGGAAGACCGGTTTGTTCTCTGACTTCGTCCGCAAATTTGCGTACCTGTTCCGCCGTTTCGCCTTCCGTGCCGTCCATTTGCAACGGCAGACCGAAAACCAGACCGCCGGCTTCTTTTTCTCTAATGATTTTAACAATCTCGGCAATGTCTTTAGAACTTTCTGTTCGGTGAATGGTCTTGTAAGAGGTGGCTACCATTAAAAGCAGATCACTGACCGCAACGCCGAGACGTTTGGTGCCGAAGTCAAATCCGATAACTGATTTATAAGCTGGAAGGGCTTGTTTGAATTCTTTGATTTCCATGTTTAATTATTCTTTTTGCTAATTGATTTTTAATAATATTAATATAAGATGTGCGCAAATAAAAGCTTTTTTTGTGATGAGGGTAAAAGAATGAAGTTAAAATATGTTCTGGTTATGGTATTGTGTCTGTTTGCCGCCGGTAATGTAAAAGCCGAGCTGGAGATTGAAGTGGCAGGTGCGCAACGCGATCCGATGCCGATTGCTTTTCCCGAGATGATTCATGACGGTTTTTTTGTGGGACAGTATGCAAATCGGATCCGAGATGTGGTTATAGCAGATTTGGAAAGTTCCGGTTTGTTCCGCATTATTAATGATAACAGTTATATTCAAGAATTTTCTTCAATGGATCAGGAGCCGAAGTTTGTGGATTGGACGGCGATTAATGCGCACGCGCTGGTTCAGAGTTCTGTGGTGGAAATTTCTGGCAACAAGCTGCGGGTCGAGTTCAGATTGTGGGACGTACCGGCAGAGAATCAGCTTAAAGGGCAGTCTTTTACCACGACTAAAGACAATTGGCGCAGGGTAGCGCATGTGATTGCCGATGCAATTTACGAGCGTCTGACCGGTGACAAAGGTTATTTTGATACCCGTGTCGTTTATGTATCAGAGAGCGGGCCGGTAACCAGACGAATCAAACGTTTGGCAATTATGGATCAAGACGGTGAAAATCATAAATTTTTGACTTCCGGCGCGACTATGGCTTTGACACCGCGTTTTTCTCCAAATCTGCAAAAGGTAGCTTATATTTCGTTTTCTTCTTCTGCGCCCAAAGTTTATATTCTGGATTTGGAAACAGGAAAGCAGGAACTGGTCGGACATTTTCCGGGCATGACTTTTGCGCCGCGTTTTTCTCCAGACAGCAAAAAGCTGCTGCTCAGTTATGCCAACAATGGCAGAACCAATATTTATGAAATGGATTTGGAGCGCCGAACCAGCAAAAAGCTGACTAACAGTTCAGCAATTGACACTTCTCCAAGTTATTCTCCTGAAGGAGAACAGATTGTTTTTAGTTCAGATCGTGCCGGCAATCAGCAGCTTTATGTTATGAATAACGATGGTTCTGATGTAAAGCGTATCAGCCGCGGATTGGGTAGTTATGCAACGCCGGTGTGGTCACCGCGCGGAGACTATATTGCTTTTACCAAAATTTTGGGCGGTCAATTTTATATCGGCGTGATGTATCCGGACGGTACGGGTGAGAGAATGCTTGACAGCGGTTATCTGGTTGAGGCGCCGGTGTGGTCTCCAAACGGACGTGTGTTGATGTATTTTCGTCAGGAAAAAGGGTCTAATCATGTTAAACTTTATTCAATTGACCTGACAGGCTATAACAAGCGGCAGATTATTACACCGAGTGATGCGTCGGATCCGGCATGGTCGCCGCTCCTCCCGTAAAAAACGCGCATA
The DNA here is from genome assembly GCA_934271195.1 of uncultured Alphaproteobacteria bacterium. Lineage (GTDB taxonomy): Bacteria > Pseudomonadota > Alphaproteobacteria > RF32 > CAG-239 > MGBC133411. The sequence continues at coordinate 39,184 of CAKQRB010000001.1, forward strand.
ATGGTCTATTAATACAGAAAAAACCTTTAAGGCTAAGTCATGTACCACCACGTACACTCCTGTCGCCTTAAAGGTTTTTTCTTATTACTAGCCTCATTCTCCGCAGTTTTTATAAAAAACGCGCAATACGGATGCCTAATACAGAAAAAGAAAATCCGGCTAAGTTACGTACGTCTATGTACGCGCCTGTCGCTAAAATTCTTTTTTCTTATTATTCGTCTTAGGCATCTAGGCGCGCTGCGGTTGCTCACGCTTTTCTTGCTTGCCAAGATGTTCCAAAGAGCTTGCAGACAAAAACAACCGGAGCTGCGGTTGTTTTTACTTAGCGCTTCTATCACGTTTTTTACAGCGGTCTGAAGGTGCATTTAGTACAGAAAAATTTTAATGTTAAGTCTGGATTGTAATATTCCATAATAAAACTTGTATGAAAAGCGCAGAAACTATGCTTGAGTTTTTGTATGATTGTGGCAAGATGTTCATAAATTGAATTTGCATTTTGTAACGGAGGTCAGTATGTCAGACAAGCTTTTTGGAACAGACGGTGTGCGCGGTAAGGCGAATATTTTTCCGATGACTGCGGATTTTGCTCTTAAGCTGGGAAAAGCCCTGGGAACAATGTTTTCCGGCAAGATTGCCATTGCCAAAGACACACGCGTTTCCTGTGATATGTTGGAGAGTTCTTTGGCTGCCGGCCTGACTTCTATGGGGTGTGACGTGCTGATTCTCGGTGTGCTGCCGACGCCGGTTGCGGCAATGGTAACGCCCGGGCTGAATGTGACGATGACGATTATGATTTCTGCATCGCATAATCCTTATTTTGACAATGGTATTAAGCTGATTAAAGCTGACGGGCATAAATTTTCCGATGATATGACGGCAAAGCTTGAGGCATTGGTTCAGGCAGACGAATTTGTACCGAATCCTGATAAAATCGGCCGGATTGAATATGATTCCAAGGCAGTTACGCCGTATCTGAGCAAAATTGCCGCCATCAAACGCAACAGCTTTCCGCTTTCCGGACTTAAAGTCGTTATTGATTGTGCAAACGGCGCTTTTTCTAAAATTGCACCGCAGGTTTTTAAGGATTTCGGAGCAGACGTGACCGCAATCGGGGTTTCGCCTGACGGTTATAATATTAATAAAGACTGCGGTTCTACTCATACCGAGCTGATGAGCAAGACCGTGGTTGAAGAGAATGCCGATATCGGTATTGCTTTAGACGGCGACGGCGACCGGATTATTGTTTGTGATGACAAAGGAAACCGGCTGGACGGGGATCAGATTATTGCTTTTCTCGGACAATATCTGAAGCAGGACGGGAAATTGAAGGGCAATGCCGTAGTTGCTACAATCTGGTCTAATATGGGGCTGGAAAAATTTTGTCATTCTTTGGAAATTGATTTTTACCGGACAGCAGTCGGAGAGCGCTATGTGACGGAAAAAATGCGTGAAATCGGTTCTAATTTCGGCGGAGAAGAATCCGGTCATATGGTCTTGGACGATTTTGCTCCGACCGGAGACGGCTTGATTGCCGGTTTGACGATTTGTCTGGGGTTATTGAAAACCCGCAAAAAGATGAGCAAAGTTTTTCCGGTTTTTGAGAAATGTCCGTGCAAAATTGATAATTTGCGTTTTGCAACAAGGGAAAAAGTTGCCGAAGTGATGAATGATCCTCTGGTGCAGAGTGCTATAGAAGCTGCTAAAAACGAGATTTCCGGTAAAGGTTCCGTGATTGTTCGCAAGTCAGGTACAGAGCCGCTGATCAAAGTTCGGGTTGAGGCCGAAGATGAGATATTGGTTCAGAAAATCAGTGCCGGAATTAATGATATGCTTTCCAAGTTTATGTAAAATAAGGACTTTTTGATATAATCATAAGATTTTGTTTACTTTTTGACGTTATCTTATTATCATGTCCGTAATTTATATGGGAGAGAATAATGGGAAAAATATGGCAAAGTGATTTTTTATCCAATGCTGCAGAACTGGAAAAGACAATTAAGAAACGCGGCAATCTGGCTTTGGTTTCTTCTTATACCAGCAAAGACGGTTCTGTTTTTTCTGCAAAAAAACGTTATATCTGGCCGAATTTTTATGCCGAGAGCAGCTCCCGTCGCGTGACCAAGAGAGTTTGGGGCAGAGATTTGTAGGCGCAGGGATTCAAACATGATTAAAGGCATTGTGGCGTTGTTTACGTCTGGAGCAATTTTTAATCCGATGATTTTGCTCGGTATTGTGTTTGGGATTTTGTTTGAGGTCAAGATGACTTATGAACAGATGATGGAACATGTTTATAAAAATTATCATTTTTATCTGCTCGCATTATTGTTGGCTGCGGCGTATAATTTTGTTTTTCATAAAATGTATTGCGGAAAAGACTGCGACAGGCTGGATATGGGAGCAATGGTAGGCAATATTATATTTTCCGCGCTTAAGTTTGTTGCTTCAAGCGTGCTGACAATCGCTTTTATTGAGGTGTTGGCGTTTTAGATTGAAATGTCAACGTTATGGCCGAGAAATTCTGACGGCGGTACAACGGCGGCCGAATCTCCCAACAGGGCTTCCATAACCTGCTGCTGCATTTCAATTGCATTCTTTATCAGGCTCATTTGCATCTTTTGTATGCTTAGCATATAAGAACTGATTGCTCCGATTTCTGCCATGATAAAATCCTTTTTTCTTCAAACTAAAATTTATTATAGCATAAATTTATTAAACTTTCACTAAAAATTTAAATGAATAGTCAGGTTTGATATTGACAAAGGAGCAATATGGCAATATTCCTTGTATATCAAATGTTTCTGTTGTATTGGGTGAAAAAATGAAAAAACTTTTTTTTATTGTGCTGACAGTTGTTATCTTAATGGTTGCCGGCAGTTTTATTAAAGAGATGCTGCGTCAGCAGGCAGAGAATCAGAGTAACAGCGTGGCTTTGGTTGACGGTTGCGATTGCAATGTTGAGCGCGTTTGTGAAGATGGAGATCAGGCTTGTCAGGATAAGATGGTTGAATGCGGTTGCAATATTGATGCTGAAAATAGTGTCGAAGAAGTTGTGGAAGATCATCCGGAGCTGACCAGTGATGAAGATGAAACGATAGTTTCAGAATAATTTTTATTTGAAAATACAAAAAATCCCGAAATTACATATAACTTTCGGGATTTTTTTGTTGTGGAAGGCTTGGTACTCAGCAACAATTGTTTCCGCTTCCTTTGGCTGCATGGATTGCCGGATCGAAGTCCGGCAATGACAATACAGCTACTATACTACAATAAAACATCGGTTTAATACATAACGAAAAGTTGAATGAGACTTTTGGACAGAAGAGTGGGAAAAGCAGAGAAGATTTTGGCTAAAGAGGCTAGTGGGAAGAGAAGGAGGAGAAGGGGAAGAGGAAAACAAAGAGGTAATAATGGAGATGTGAGATGAAGCGGGATTGACAGTAAGAAAAGAGATGAAGGAGTATGAGCGAGAAATGGGAGGCTGTTATACTTTGTAATATTTTTTGAAGCTCTGGTCAAACAAGAGGGCGATTTTTTTGTTGCAGAGCAAAAAAAATATAATATATTAGCGCTAAGTTATTTATTAATGCGCAAACAGCGCTTATATCATTTACATGAGACTTTTTATTCAGATCCTTCGGGGTAAATGTTGTTTTGTGCAATTTTGGTTGGACTGTTTCTGAACAAGGAACATTGTATAGGGAGAAAAAATATGAAGGTAGGAATTATCGGTGCCGGCAGTGTCGGAAGCGCAACGGCTTTTGCTTTGATTATGCGTGGTGTGGCCCGTAAGGTTGTTTTGATTGATGCAAATGAAAAGCGCGCTATGGCCGAGGCTATGGATATTGCCCATGCAACCCCGTTTGCTTATGCCAATAAGGTGAAGTACGGCACTTATGAAGATCTGGCCGGTGCCGAAGTTGTGATTATTACGGCCGGTGCTAATCAGAAACCGGGCGAGACCCGTATTGACCTTTTGGGACGCAACGTAAAAATTTTTGAGAGCATTATTCCGCAGGTGGTTGCCGCCGCTCCGAATACAACCCTGCTGATTACGGCTAATCCGGCAGATATTATGACCGAAGTTGCCTTGAAGCTTTCCGGTTTTCCAAAAGAAAGGGTCATTGGCAGCGGCACAGTTTTGGATACTTCCCGTTTCAGAACGCTGCTGGGGTATCATCTCGGGGTTTCTCCGAAGTCTATTCATGCCAATGTTTTAGGCGAGCATGGCGACAGCGAGGTTTTGATTTGGTCTAACGGAGATGCCGGTACGGTACAAATTGAAGAACTGGCAAAAATGGAAGGCAGACCCTTTACGGCTGAAGTTAAAGCCGAAATTGATGACTGTGTTCGCAATGCCGCTTATAAAATCATTGATGGCAAAGGCGCGACTTTCTATGGTATTGCAGGTGCTTTGTGCCGGATTTGTCAGGCTATTACAACCAACGAATATGCAATTTTGACTGTATCTTCTCATCATGATGACGTGGAAGGGATTAAAGATGTTTGTTTGTCTTTGCCGACGGTTGTCGGAAAGCGCGGAGTTCACAGTGTCATCTATCCGAAATTGTCTGAGGGTGAGCGTCATGATTTGAAACTCAGCGCCGAGAAAATTAAAGAATATTCTGATCAGGCTTTGGAAATTATTGCTAAAAAGGCTTAAAAACTAAGCGGTTGTGTTTGCAATTCCTCTTCTTTTGGCTTATATTGCCGGAGAAGAGGAGCTTTTTTATGGTAGAAGTTGTGACTTTCGGTTGTCGGATGAATTCTTTTGAATCTGAGGTTCTCAAAGAAAAATTGGCCGAGCTTGAAAATGTGATCGTGGTTAATACCTGTGCCGTAACAGGAGAGGCCGAGCGGCAGTGTCGGCAGGCTATTCGCAGGCTGCGCAAAGAGAATCCGGAAGCACGGATTATTGTGACCGGTTGTGCGGCTCAGATTGCTCCGCAGAAATATGCTCAAATGTCTGAAGTGGATTTGGTTCTCGGCAATAAAGAAAAAACAGAGATTGAAAAGTATATTGCCGGAAAGCTGACGGAAAAGTCTATTGTCGGTGATATTTTTGATTATGATGGGTATGACAGATATCTGATTACCGGTTTTGAAGGTCGGCAGCGCGCATTCGTGCAGATACAACAGGGATGCGATCATCGTTGTACTTATTGCATTGTGCCTTATGCGCGCGGCAATAACCGTTCGGTAGCAGAAGCCGATATTTTGGCACAGATCACCGAGCTCAGAAAGCAGGGCTTTGACGAGATTTGTCTGACCGGTGTTGACGCCTGTTCCTATCAGCCTTCTTTCAGCGGGTTGGTGAAAAAAATTTTGCAATCTTTTCCCGATTTGCCCTCCTTACAGTTTGGGTCGCTTGATCCGGCGGCAGTTGACGATGAATTTATCGGACTGTTGGCGGAGTATGCCAATATTCATCCGTATTTTCATTTGTCGGTTCAATCCGGCGATAATATGGTTTTAAAACGGATGAAGCGCCGTCACAGCCGTGAGAATGTGATCGCTTTATGCGGCAAAATAAGAGCTCTTCGGCCGGAAGCCGTCTTCGGGGCTGATTTTATTTGCGGTTTTCCGACAGAAACTGAGGAACAGTTTGAGAATACCATGAAGCTGGTAGATGAAGCTGGTTTGTCAAAACTGCATGTCTTTCCTTATTCTGAGCGGTCCGGCACACCGGCGGCGTTAATGCCTCAAATTCCGGTCGATGTTCGGCGGGAGAGGGCAAAAAGACTGAGGGAAAAAGGCGAAGATGCGGAAAGAGTTTTGAAAACGCAAGGAGAAAAAAAGTGAGTGGATGGCTGGCGAAGCTGGGTATCGGGCTGAAAAGATCTTCTCAGAAAATTTCCGGCGGCATCAGCGATATTTTCGACAAAAGAAAAATCGAAGCAGCGACACTGGAAGAACTTGAGGAGCTTTTAATTACTGCCGATATGGGAGTTAAAGCATCGGCAAAAATCGTGGAGGCCTTCGGCAAAAAACGTTTTGATAAGGAGCTTAAGGAAAAAGACATTAGGCGAGAACTGGCGGTTGAAATAGAACAGATTTTGAGTTTCTGGGAAAAGCCGCTGGTTATTGATGCTATGCAGAAGCCGTTTGTGATTTTGATGGTCGGTGTCAATGGAGCGGGAAAAACGACGACAATTGGTAAATTGGCAGCCAAATATACTGCGGCAGACAAAAAGGTTTCGATGATTGCCGGAGATACTTTTCGGGCGGCGGCGGTTGAGCAGTTGCAGGTTTGGGGCGAGCGCTGCGGCGCGCGGGTCTTTGCTAAAGAAACCGGAGCCGATGCTGCAAGCGTTGTTTATGAAGGACTGCAGGAAGCCGTTAAACAAGGAGATGACGTTGTTTTTGTCGATACGGCGGGACGGTTGCAGAATAAATCTGATCTGATGGAAGAGCTGAAAAAAGTGATACGGGTAATTAAAAAAGTTCTTCCGGACGCGCCGCAGGCGACATTGCTTACTATTGACGCGACAACCGGACAGAATGCGCTGGCACAAGTGGTGGCATTTAAGGAGATGACAGACGTCAGCGGGCTGGTGGTTACCAAGCTTGACGGTTCGGCTAAGGGCGGAATTCTGGTTGCTATTGCCGAAGAAGCCGGCACGCCGGTTCATTATATAGGTGTTGGCGAAGGAATTGACGATCTGGACAAGTTTAATGCGGTGGATTTTGCCCGTCATCTTTTGGGTGTGGAATAAAAATGGAAGATTTGATAGATTATATTGAAGCAACGCAAAAAAAAGAGCTTCCGGAGTTCTCGGTTAGTGAGATTTCTTTTGAAATTAAACGTTTTGTTGAAACAAATTTCAGCAAGGTCAGAGTGCGCGGCGAGATTTTTGGCTGTAAAAGAGCAGATTCCGGTCATTATTATCTTTCTTTGAAAGATGAAAACGCCGTCTTGTCGGCCGTGGTCTGGAAAGGTGTGGCAATGCATTTGCCATTCAAGCCGGAAGACGGTCTTGAAGTGGTGGCAACCGGAAAAATCACGACTTTTTCCGGCAAGTCTTCTTATCAGCTGGTGATAGAGCAAATGGAGGTTGCCGGCACAGGTGCGCTGTTAAAACTTTTGGAAGAGAAAAAACGGAAGTTTGCGGCAGAAGGGTTGTTTGATGCGTCGCATAAGAAAAAAATTCCGTATCTGCCGCAGACAATCGGTGTGGTGACTTCGGCTAGCGGGGCAGTTATCCGCGATATTATTCATCGAATCCGCGACCGTTTCCCTCGGCATATTTTGTTATGGCCGACACCGGTTCAGGGAGAAGGGGCGGCGGAAAAAGTTGCTGCGGCTATTATCGGATTTAATGCCATGTCGGAAAACGGGCCAATTCCCAAACCTGATGTTTTGATTGTGGCGCGCGGCGGTGGCAGTCTGGAGGATCTTTGGCCTTTTAATGAGGAAGTTGTTATTCGGGCTGTTTATGCTTCTGAAATTCCTTTGATTTCGGCAGTCGGGCATGAAACGGACACGATGCTGATTGATTATGTTTCCGATATGCGGGCGCCGACACCGACCGGTGCCGCGGAATTTGCCGTTCCGGTGCGGGCTGAGCTTTTGATGCAGACGGAGAATTTGCAGAATCGTCTTAAAAACGGCATGTTTCGATTTCTGCAAGAAAACAAAAACAAGGTGGAGAGTTTGGCGCGGGGAATTCCAAAGCTTTCGCAAATTCTTTCCGAGCAGCAGCAGAGACTCGATGACCGTTTTGAACGTTTGAAAAATGCGTTCAAGCGGGTGGTTGAGGTTAAAAAATCTCAGGTGGCGCAGGCGGCTTTGCGTCCATATTATATTTTGAATATATTTGAGAAAAAGCAAGAAAATTTAAAGAATTTAGCGGTTAGATTAGAAGCAGTTTCTATAGAATCCGTTTTGCGGCGGGGATTCGTCTGGGTGCAGGACAGTCGCCAGAAAACGGTTTATTCCGCCGAACAGGCCAGAAAAGCTGCCGGTTTGGAAATTAATTTTGCAGATGGAAAAGTTAAAACGAAAGTGGTTGTGAGTAAAAATGAATTGCAAATGGATTTGTTTGGTTAGTTTGGGATTGGTTTTTGCCGGAAACGTACAGGCGGTAGAGCTTTGCGGCAAGGCGGCACAGGGTGAGATTTTGCGCGGGCATACGGATTATTTTACCAAAGTAATCAGTAACGGCAAAACGCATAGAGTATCTCCTTATGGCGAGTTTATTCTGGCTTTCGGGCGTGATGATGCCGAAAATCAGGAGATTGTTATTAAAGGCGAGAACGGCAAGTCGGTTAAGTTTAATCTGAAGCTGGCCAAAACGGTATGGGATGTGCAAAAACTGAAAGGCGTGCCGCAGCGAAAAGTTGCGCCGTTAAAAGCCGATGAAGCCACAATTATGGATGAACGCCAGAAAATTGGCGAAGCTTTGGCGAAGGATATGGAAAAATCTTATTGGAAGCGTGGTTTTATTCAGCCGGTTGAGGGACGAATCAGCGGTAATTTTGGCGGACAGCGGGTAATGAATGGCAAAAAGATGAGCCCTCATGCCGGAATGGATATTGCCGCGCCGGAAGGAACGGATGTTCGAGCAGCAGGAGATGCGATTGTGTCGCTAAATGCCGATAATTTGTTTTATTCAGGGAATGTTATTGTTTTGGATCATGGATACGGGTTGCATACCATTTATGCCCATTTGAGCGAGATGAACGTTGAGCTGGGACAAAAGGTGAGAAAAGGCGATGTTATCGGTAAGGTTGGAAAAACAGGAAGAGTGACCGGTCCGCATTTGCATTGGGGAGCCAGCCTTAAAGGAATTAAATTTAATCCTATGTCTTTGTTGTCGTTAACGAATAATAATGAATTATGTTTTATTTTATAGAAAATAAAATTTAATATTACTAACGGGAGCCGTTGAGATGATTGAAAATGCAAACAAGGGTATGTTATGGGAAGCGATTAATTGTCTGATTGTTGATGATGACAAGTTTTCTCGGACTTTTATGAAAACTGCTTTGCATCAGATCGGGATTAAGATCGTGCGTGAGGCGGTTGATGTAGAAGAAGCTCGCGAGATTTTGGCAGATTTTAAGGTTGACGTGATTTTGCTTGATCAACAGATGCCGGGAAAGACCGGTTTGGATTTTGCCAGAGAGTTGAAGCTGCATCATGAAGCCGGAGACAAAGAAATTCCGATTATTATGGTGACTGTTGACACTAAAGAAAAAACGGTCTTAGATGCCAAAAATATCGGGATTCAGGAGTATCTGGTGAAACCAATTTCTCCGTCAGCGTTGAAAAAACGTTTGTGTACGGCTTTTGGAATTAAGCAAGAGAGAGTTTAAAACGTGACTGATTTGCATATTATATTGTTGTCTGTTTTGCAGGGACTGACTGAATTTTTGCCGGTCAGTTCTTCCGGACATTTGATTTTGTTTTCGCAATTTACAACTTTTCCTGATCAAGGGTTGGCTCTAGATGTAGCCGTACATCTCGGGTCTATTATTGCTGTTGTGATTTATTTTTGGTCCGATGTCTGGATGGTGATAAAAGGTACGTTGAAGACATTTTTTATTCCGGATTTTAGAAATCAGGGGAATCGTCTGTTTTGGCTGATTTTTATCGGGACAATTCCGGTAGTTTTGTTTGGTTTGTTTTTGCGTAATATGGGAATTGAGTTTCGGGATGCGGACGGATCAAAAATCATTGGATGGACGATTTTAGGTTTCGGTTTGCTGTTGTGTGTGGCGGATTGTATCGGAATGACTATTCGCAAGGTTGAGCATTTGGGTGTTATTGACGCATTGTTAATCGGACTGGCGCAGTGTCTGGCGTTGATTCCAGGTACCAGTCGCTCAGGCATTACAATTACGATGGCGCGCTTTTTGGGATTAGAGCGGAAAGAAGCGGCCAAATTTTCAATGCTGCTGGCAATTCCTGCAATTGTCGGCGCGGCCAGTCTGGTTGGATTTGAATTGTACGAATCGCATAATTTTCAGGAGATGATTTTGGCCGTTGACGGGGTGACTTATTCGTTTGTGGCATCAATCGTGGCCATTTATATCATTATGTGGTGGCTCCAAAAGTCAACTTTTCTGCCGTTTGTGATATATCGTGTTATTTTAGGTACAATTTTGTTATTAAATTCGTACGGATATATTGACTTATTAAAAAAATGAGTTTATAAGTGTTTTCGAATTATGGTTTTGCCCTGGTGGCGGAATTGGTAGACGCGCATGCTTCAGGTGCATGTTGGCTCAGCCAGTGGAAGTTCGAGTCTTCTCCAGGGCACCAATCTTTACAGCCTCCTAAATTTGATAGGAGGCTGAAGTTTTTTCTCATTGATATTTCAGGATTTTTTCCATCCATAAAAAAGTTCGCAAAAACGATATTTAAAATACGCCGTTTTTCTTCAATTTGCGAACTTTTGAAAATTGCAAAAGAATTTTGGCTGAAATTCAACACCTTATCAATAGCCCGTTCAACAGAGGCATCTGGGGTCTGCAATTTCGCAATCTTGGCTTGGAGTTCAATTTTTGCTGATTCATATTCAGCATTTTTGCTACGGTAAACTTCGGCAGGAACTGTTCCAGAAATCAACAAGTCCAAAAGTTTCTTCTGATTTTCCTCAACATCAGCCAATTCATTGCGATTCTTTTCCAATTGGTAATAAGTGTTACCGTGTGTTGCTTCATACTGCTTTTTCAAACGAACAGCCAGAACCGCCTTCAAATCATCGTCAAAGTGAATTGATGAAAGATGTTTCTCAACATCCTTCAACAAAACCTTTTCGCTGACATTGTTACAATGTTCGCAGTTTTTTAGGCCTGTATGTCGCAAATAAACATATTGCCCCTTCTTGGTATATGGCGAAAGCAAGCAACCACAATGCTTACAACGAACCAAGCCTCTGAAAATGTAGGGTTCTTTGGTGTGTTTTGAAGTTCGCTTGAATTTCCCCGTCCGAATTTCGGTACATTTGTCAAACAACTCCTTGGAAATAAGTTTTTCATAACAGTGAGGATGGTAATCTTTGTTGTAAAACATCACCCCATAATAAAACGGGTTTTGTAGAATATTCGCAAATTGAGCTTTGGTAATCGGATTACCACTCTTACGGTTTCTTAACCCCCACCCTTTGGATTTTTTAACCAGCTCATCCATAGAGAACAGCCCTGTGGAATATTCTTCAAACAGTTTTTTGATGAAATGTCCTCGGTCTGGGTCTATGATAATGGTCTTCTTCCCATTCTCATCCTTGGTGTTCAAATAACCTATCGGAGCAGGACCAGGTAAAAGCCCCTCATTTAACATTTTCTCCTCGGAACGCTTAACATTATCCCGAGTTGAATTGACAAACATATTGGCAGACAAAATTTGCATTTGCCACATTGCCAAATCAGAACTTTTGAAATTCTTATCAATTACAAGCCCTTCTTTAAAAAAATGGAGAGCTAATTTTTCTCTTTTAACAAGTTCCAAAAGCATTGGAAACTCGTTAAAGGTTCTCTGCAACCTGTCAACTGTATCAACAACAAGAGCGGTCAATTTGCTTTGCCGTTTAATATAATTAACTGCTTCATAAAACTTGGTTCTCTTGCCGTGGAAGGAACTTTCAACAAAGGTAAATTCTTTTACGATTTCAAGACCTTTTATTGAACAATAGTTTCTCAACCTATCCAGTTGAGCATCAAGAGAAAAACCATCTTGCTGCATCTCCGTTGAAACTCTTGCTAAAATAACCGCTTTCATACCCATACTCCTAATTTACCTGTTTTCGTAATTCAATTTCTAACAAAAAAAACAACAACTGGAAAATATCTTCACCAGATTCAACTGCTTTTTTTGTTTCTTTATTTTGATTTTGGCAATTTGTGCAAATCATAGTTACCCCATATGGAAGTTGAAACTATATTTGCATTCTGAATATAAATATGGATATGTATTTTTAGAAAAAGAGGATAATTCCACCTCATTGAACAAAATAGATACTACATTAAAAGTTTTTAAAAGTCAAATTTCTGCGAACTTTTTTTATTAAATAAAATCAGCATATTAGTAGGAAACATCAAAAAAAATAAATTTTTGAGTATTTTGATAAATAAGTTTATCAGAATAATTTTGCATCGCAAAAAGCTGATGTGATATTATCAAATTATAAATGACATACCAATTACAAAAATTATTTTTTGTATTATGAAAACGGGGAAACAGGCCTTTTTAGAGGCACCCTCACGCAGGGAACGAACTGAAAACCTATGAAGACTTATCCATTGGTATAAGCACCGCAAAATAACCCTTCCAAAGGCGGCTGGCGGAATATAAATAGGGCACGGCTGATGATGTCAGTTAGAAATATGAGGCTCTGTCTGTGCTCATTGACAACCTCGGCATTATGAAATTTGGTTCTTGTTCGGATTCATAATGTACCAACCGTAAAAGCAGGTAGAAGATTCGCACTGGCGGTGTGCGGATTTTAAGGAATCATACTTAATATAACCGAAACAAGAAAGCAAACTCGGGCAGAAATGCCAATGCTCTATATATTTTTACCCTTGCACGTTGGGTAAAAAGAGCAAATCTAAACGGAAATACCTAAATTAAATAACTCTTTTAAAATAAGTTATTAAAAAAATTTACTCCTATCAGTTTTAGAAAAAAAGAAAAAACGAGCAATCTGATAGATTGCGATGTTTTTAGGCAAAACGAAACGAAGTGAGTTTTGGCTCAAATCAGCTCATCTATCAGAAAAAAATAATGTGATAAATAAATATAGCACCACATAAGGAAATATATGGAGAAAACAGATAGAAATATGCAGTTAAATCTATTGCTACAAATTGCCAGAGAACTTATTCAAGAAGGAAAAACAAATAGTTTCCGTGATTTTAGCTCTAAATATCTTAATAGGTGTAGTAATTATCTTGGAACATTAATTTATCAAAATAAACCTCCAAGTATTGCATCAATTTTGACCTTATATTTTAATTTAAATCAAAGAAATCAATTACCAAAGTGGCAGGATGAGCTATTCAAAACAATAAAAGAAACTGTTATTAAGGAGAAAAAATGAATAAAGATGAAAAATTTATTATAGATGAAGACGTAGAATTTGATGAAGAATTTTCGGAATTAGAGATAAAGAAAAGTCAATATTCCTTCCAACAAATCAAGGATATATGCTTAACCAATCCATTATATAAAAGACGCTATTTCAGAACAGATAGCGAAAATATTTTGAATATATGCTATAATTGTCAAAATTTTCAAGTTATCAATGCTCTATTAACCAGACGTTTAGCAAGAAGGAAATATCAATTTTCTTATACTTTAATTATGGCAATTATTTGTAATCCTCACATAGAAGAGAAACATAAATGCTATATGATAGATAAATTGGTAAAATTAGGAACTGAAATCAATCATAGCAACATTTTTGGAGAAACAGCTCTTTATTTAGCGATTCTATCTCACCAAAAATTTGTTGTTGAATGCTTATTGCGGAATGGAGCAAATCCAAATATTGATAGTATTTACGCCATTAGTCCTTTGATGATTGCTTGCTATTTTGCCGATTTCTATATCGCATCACTCTTAATCCACTATGGAGCAGATATTAATGCGGAATCTACTTTTACCAATTGGCAAGTGTTAGATTTTGCGATGCTTGGTGAAAATGCCGATTTTGAACAAATGATACGAGACCTCGGAGCAAAAGGAGGCAATGGCTACGATTTACTGACATAAAAACAATCAAAAGTTCATTTAATTTCACTTACAAAACCAGAGTCCAAAGCTCTGGTTTTAATTTTTTATACCCAATTTTAACCCTTCCTTATTATAATGTTTTAAAATTAAACAGATTTTTCCCAATAGCCCCCATTGGAGTATATTTTCAAGGAATAACATAGTGGATAAAAAGAAAGAAATTACAATTAGAAGTTCTGCTGCTGAATATTTAACCTATGTCTCGGCTGTTGGTGATAATGCTAACAGCGTGGAAATGCGTTATGAAGATGAAAATATATGGCTAACCCAAAAAATGATGGCAACCCTTTATGGTGTTGATATAAGAACAATCAGCGACCATATTCAAAAGATATTTTCAGATAATGAACTTGAAGAAATTTCAACTATCCGAAATTTTCGGATAGTTCAAGCCGAAGGCAACAGGCAAGTATCAAGGGAAACAAAACATTATAATTTACAAATGATTATTGCTGTTGGTTTCAAGGTTAATAATGAAAAAGCAGTCCAATTCAGAAAATGGGCTAACGCGATTGTTAAAGATTACACTATTCAGGGCTGGGTAATGGATGAAGAACGCCTTAAAAATGGTGGCTCAATCCTAACCAGAGATTATTTTGAAAAGCAATTACAAAAAATCCGTGAAATCAGAATGTCTGAAAGGCGATTCTATCAGAAGATTACAGACATTTATGCCACAGCATTGGATTATGACCCGCGAGCTAAAACAACACAAACCTTTTTTGCAACTGTTCAAAACAAACTACACCATAGCATTCACGGACATACTGCCGCAGAACTTGTAATGGAACGAGCAGACGCAAAAAAAGAGCATATGGGCTTAACCACTTGGGATGCCTATCCCGATGGCAAAATTCAGAAATATGACGTTAGTGTTGCCAAAAATTATTTGCAGGAAAAAGAAATTCGCCAATTAGAAAGGTTAGTTTCTTCATATTTAGATTATGCAGAAATACAAGCAGAACGCCATATCCCTATGACTATGCAGGATTGGAGTGAGAAATTAAATGGCTTTTTGACTTTTATGGATTATGATGTTTTGCAAGATGTAGGTAAAGTTTCAGCGGAAATTGCCAAGCTCCACGCAGAAAGCGAATTTGAAAAATACAGAATTATCCAAGATAACCTATATGTAAGCGATTTTGATAGGTTCTTGGAACTTGAACAAAAAAGTAAAGATAACGGAAATGAATAATATTAAGTAAATCCAGTTATTCAAAATTTTTGAATAACTGATAAATGGACTTGATAATAACTAACAAAAACCAGAGTTTCAAAACTCTGGTTTTGTTTTAATCACTCCATCCCATTCGCTTAATAAATCTTCTTAATGTTATTTTTTGGACACCCATAATTCTGGCGATTTGGTTTTTGGAAACTTTTTTATCCAATAAATCTCTTATTCTTTTGGTATTTTGGGACAATTTTAGTTTTTTGCTCTCTGCTCCAAATGGCCGACCAAGTTTTTTTCCAGATGCTTTAATGTTATCCAATGACATTTTGGTTCTTTGGCTAATTAGGTTTCTTTCAATTTGAGCAGATAAGCCAAAAGCAAAAGCCAATACTTGTGATTGAATATCATTTCCTAAATGGAAACCTTCTTTAATCGTAATGATTTGGCAATTTTTAGCTAAACAAGTTTCCAAAATTCCCATAACCTCTAAAAGAGAGCGACCAAGCCGAGATATTTCACAAGCAATAATCACATCATTTTCTTGCAATTCATCAAGTAATTGACCTAATTTTCTATGTTTTAATGCTTTTCGTGATGAGATGGCTTCTTCAATCCAACTATCTATGTTTATGTCTTTTTGTAAGGCATATTGCTTAATTTCATATTCCTGATGTTCTACCGATTGTTTTTGACTACTTACCCGAATATAACCATATATCATCTTTTCCCCTTTTTATATATTTATCGGGGATTCAAAGAGTTAAGATGAAATAGGAGGGCATTTTTATTGAACAATAAAATCAACCCTTTTTTATGGTTATTCGTTTTATTTTCTTTCGCTCGTTTCAAAAATATATAATGGGTATGGATGTAAGGAAAACCAAGGGTTTCAGAGAGTTTGATATAAGAAAATTCATTTATTTCAAACAGATGGATATAAACGGGTACACAATTGTTGGTTTGTGTATCGTATAGAAGACACCTCTATTTTGAAAGAAATTCAAATGAGTAAATCCTGTGCTTTCTTGGGAAATGATTATAAATGGAGCAGAAGCGACATTATAGAAAAAGTAAAAAAGCAAGCCCTTCGGCTTATTGATGAAGAGGGTGTTGATACCTTTTTAGTTGGGGTAAAGGGAGCTTACGAACGAGATGCCTATAATGCTGTTTTGCAGATAAAGCAAGATAATCCAAATATCCGAATTATTTTAGTGGCATCCAGTATGAAAGAAGTTAATGATGGAGAACGATATTTTGACAGCTTCATATATCCAGACCAAGCAGCAATAGGATACAAGCGTTGGTGCATTGTCCATCGGAATAATTGGATTATAGGAAATACAGATTTCATAATTTCTTACAACCAACTGGAAGGCAGAGCTTTTGATGTTTGTAAGAGAGCAAAAAACAAAGGTGTTATGATAATTGAATTGGCTGATATGGAATAGAAAAGGAGAATATAATGCGTAGATTTTTAGTCTTTTTAACAGCTATTATTTTTTCTCGTTTTTTGATTCGTATCAATTCCTTTATAAAAACAGGCAATAAAAAGATAGTTATTCTTTGTTTGTTTGGAATAATTGCCAGCGGAGGTATTTTAATTTCTTTTTTTATAAGCGGGAATTATAGTTTAAATAACTCATCTGTTGATAATGCATCGTGTGTGGCGATTTCCAAGAAAAAATTTTCATCATCATCCGTAAAAGATTACTATAAATTGATTTGGACTGGGCTTAATAATGGTAATGATATTAATGCTAATGATTTAAATTCTGTATTAGCTTATTTTAAAGAGGTAGAAAATTTTAAAAAAAATATTCATAAAATATTTAATCAATTATCTTCTGATGAAAGAAAAGAAATTTTTGCAGCTTTACTTGAAGAATTGAATAAACAGCAGTTATTTACAGTAAGTTCTTACTGTTTAAAAGAAAAATTAGAAGAAAATAGCAGGGGACGAGACATTATATACCTCACGCCTAATGGCCAGATAATAAACATTTCAGAAAAAGAGTTAGATATTAAAAATTATGAAATGAAAATGAGAATGCTGAATTGTCGGCTATATCAGCCATACACAAATTTTATAGTCCACAAATTTATTGCATTAGGAAATATTGCTTATTCATACAACGATTTGAAAGCTAACTACTATCATAAATTTGAAAAAATAATAATGGCTGCCGAAAATAAAGTTGCTAATAGATATCAAAGTTTTTACAAAAATTTTGATAATAAGAGTGAAAAAGAACAATTCTATTTTTGTTCTGGATTAAGCGTGGCTACACTTGATATTACAAACCCGCCTGTTCTCGCTCCCCATAGGATTTTGGGTAGAGATGTAAATTATACAGAATTAATGCGAATCTATAAAAATCCAGAATTTGTTCAAATGACAATGAGGCAGGATGAGGAAAATTTGAAACGTCTTGATGGGCAGGTAAGACAAACAATGGAAAGTAGAATTGCTCAATACTTTGGCTGGGGAATAACCCAATATGGAAGCATTTCAGATACAGATTTTGATATTGTGGATAAAGGAAGATTGGCTGCATATTTTGATGCAAATATTAGACAAGATAAAAAACAGATTGAAAAATGCAAAAATATTTTTAATAAGATTCCTACTCAATCAGAAAAAGTATTAGAAAATAAGGGATTTCCTTATGTTGATAGATTCTTGAAAAAATATTGTCAGAAACCTCTTAAATCAGAGCTGGGATTAAGATATTATTTTACTAAACCGCAATCTCTTCAACAAGCTTCATCACAAACGATATATGGTTTGACTCTAAATGTATCAAAACCTGTTTATGAAAAGGGAGAAAATATTTCTTTACTCTTTCAATGGTATGAAGATAATGCTAATTGTGAAGTTTTAACAAATAAAGTAAAGGAAACTCTAACCCAAAATCAATTTGAAGTTGTTGAGAATGGAATAAGTTGTTCAAAAGACACAACAACTTCTGCTGTAAAGTTATCAGCCAAAATAAAAACATCAAAATTGGGAAAAATCTCCATTCCTGCAATTAAATTAGATGATGATTTTAGCAATAGTGTAGATTTTATTGTCAAAGATACAGAAGCATTAAAAAACGCACTAATTTCCAAAGATGTAAAAGCTGTTAAAGATGTATTATCGGCCCCAGAGGATTTGAATAAAATAAAAATAGATGGAAAGTCTCCTGTGGCTCACTTTATTAAAGATGATACAGCTTTTGCCAAAGAACTTATCAAGTTAGGAGCATCCCCTAACGAAATAGATGAAAATGGATACACCTCATTGATGTATGCTGTTATTCGGCAAGACAATGAGTTATTAGATTTATTGTTAGATAAAGACGTCTATCTGAACGAACTGGATAAAAAGGGCAGGACAGCAATTATGTATGCTGCCATCAAAAATAACATTTATGCTGCAAAAAAATTAGTGGAACACAAGGCAGACATTTATAAATCAAAAGATGGAAAATGGACAGCATATCAATATGCCCAAGAAATGAAACATACAGAAATAGCCAAATTATTAAAAAGTAATAAAGACCAGATAGTTTTAATTATAGACAAGTGTAATGCTTGTAGAGAAAAAGAAAAAATATTCCTTAAATTAGCAAAAAACTATCCTACATTTCGCCAGACAGTTATCTATGAGACTCCCGATAA
>CAKQRB010000002.1 GCA_934271195.1 uncultured Alphaproteobacteria bacterium
AGTTTGAAAAGCCAATCTGCATCGCAAATCAGAGCCAAGTTTACTTGGCTCAGCAGAGTATATTTCAAGGAAAAAGTATTCTGGTCACGGGGATACTTCGTAAGTAGCGTTGGTTTAGATGAAGAAACAATTAAACATTATGTAGAGTTTCAAGGACGACAGGATTTAGGTCAGCTCCGTTTGGAGCTGTAAAGAAAAGGCACCTTTCGGTGCCTTTTCCTGAGAACCCCCAGTTTACTGGGGGATATCTATCTGAACATGCTGCCGTGTGTTTCTCTGGCAAAATGAACATATTTTTTATAAAGATATTCCAACCGCTTCTGAACTTCATAGTTAACGGTTCCTTTTTTGTATTTCCCGTTTTTGTCAGCTTTACCGGCTTTCATTCCGGTCAGAATCTCAATGCCGTCGTCAACCGAGTCAATGGCGTAAATATGAAACTTCCCTTCGTCGACCGCTGCCAGAATGTCATCACGCAACATCAGGTTTTTCACATTGGTGCGCGGGATAATCACGCCTTGGTCGCCGGTCAGGCCGTGATGTTTGCAAACATCAAAAAAGCCTTCAATTTTTTCATTAACGCCGCCAATCGGCTGAATCTCGCCAAACTGGTTAATCGACCCTGTTACGGCAATATTCTGCTTAATCGGAATTCCGGAAATTGCCGACAACAGACAGTAATACTCGGTGGAAGACGCACTGTCGCCGTCCACGCCGCCGTAAGACTGTTCAAAAACAATCGATGCGTTGAGTGACAACGGCGTTTCTTTGGCAAAACGGTTGGCCAGCAGGCTTTGCAGAATCAACACCCCTTTGGTATGAATCGGGCCGCTCATCTCAACTTCGCGTTCAATGTTGACAAAGTCGCCGCAGCCAAGACGAACCTGCGTGGTAATGCGGGCAGGCTTGCCAAAACTTGTGCGCGAGAAGTTATAAACCACAAGCCCGTTAATCTGTCCGACGCGCGAGCCGGTCACGTCCATCAAAATAGAACCGTCGTCAATCTGCTCCAGCATGGCCTCTTTAATCCGGCTGCTGCGGTAAATCTGGGCTTCAATCGCCTGCTCGACATGGTTTTTGCCGATCTGGTTGGATTTTGATACCCTTGCCCAGTAGTCAGCCTCGCGCAGCAGATCACCGATTGAGGCAATATGCGCGGTCAGTTTTTCCGAGTCTTCAGCCAGTCGGGAAGAATATTCAATAATCTTGGCAACGGCCTGCTTGTTCAGGGAGCGCAATTTCTTTTTCTTTGACAAAGAGCCGATAAGCTTGGCGTATTCAACTTCGTTGTCGTGCGTTCTGTCCATCAGCATACCAAAGTCCGCCTCGACTTTGAAGAAATCATTAAAGTCCGGATCCCGTTCGGACAATACGTCGTACAAATCGGCATCGCCGGTCAGAATGACTTTCACGTCCAAAGGAATGGGCTCAGGATCAAGCGATATTGTGGTAAAGCTGGTTTCATCGCTCGGCGCCTCAATTTTAATACTCTTTGAAGCCAGAGCACGCTTGAGAGAATCCCATGCAAAAGGCTGTAATAACAGCTTACGGGCATCTATCAGCAAAAAACCGCCGTTTGCCCGATGCAGCGCACCGGCCTTAATCAGGGTAAAGTCGGTCAGCAACGCACCATATTGCTGTAACCGTTCGACCCGTCCAACCAAATTGCCCTGTGTCGGATGATCCAGATGAACAATCGGCGCACCGGCGTTTTTCTCGTTCTTTACAACCACATTGACCTTAAACTTGGCAAACTTGTCTTCTTCCTGTTTGTTCATGCGGCTGAGCAAAGTGGTCAACGCGTCTTCCTCACAACCGGCATTTTCTTTGTCCGGCAAAAATTCTTCAATATTTTCAATAATATATTTTTGAATGTTGCGCAAAAACTCTCCGGCCTGACGATGTCCCTTATATTTTTGGCGTAAGGCGTCAATCGGACGTTTGACCGCGATTTTAATAAACTTCTCGCGCAGATTGTTGGTTTCTTTGCGTTGTTTTTCTTCATAATCAGGCAGATCCTGCGCAGTGTTCTCAATTTCTTCCTGCATGGCGTTGAGATCGTCCATCAGATGTTGTTTTTCATCGTCGGGCAGTTCATCAAAAGCTTCCGGACTCAGAACCTCGCCGTTCTTAACCGGCGCAACCACCAGTCCTACCGGCATATGCAGCAAAGAAACGCTTTTGCCTTTGGCTTTTTTCTGCAAAATTTTTACATATTCTTCTTTTTTCTGCTTGTATTTTTCTTTGATAATGCTTAGGCCGGCCTTGTATTCGTCATTGTCAATAATGGCCGGCAGGGCAATGGCAAAGTCTTCAATCAACTTGTCTATGTCTTTGGCAAACTCCGAAGCCTTTGACGGCGGAAAACTGATAGCCAGCGGTTTGTGAGGCTCTTCAAAATTATAAATATAAGCCCAGTCGTCGGGGGTCGGACGCTTTTTGGCTTCTTCAACCAGCACGCGTTTGACCAGACTGGTTTTTCCTGTTCCTTCCGGCCCGAGACAAAACAAATTGTATCCCTTGGATTTGATGTTAATCCCCACCTCAACGGCACTGAGCGCTCTGTCCTGCCCCAGAGCGGAAAGGCGTTCGGCAAGCTCAGCCGTGGTGCTGAAATCAAATTTTTTGGGATCGCATTTGGTATAAAGCTGGTCGGATTTTAATTTTGAAATGCTCATGTTAAAAATTTCCCTATATATCTGGTTTTTTGTTATTATGTCTGATAATATAAGCGCAATAACTAAGATAGAGTAAAGATTTCATGAAATATTTTCTTTATTTTGCTTTTGCGGTAATTTTGTTTTATGCGTTGCGCCGGCTTGTCGGCCGCTGTCTGCTGACCGGCTATTGGCAGAAACGCCTTTATTCCTGCCTGATATGCCGGCAGTCGGATCACAGCGGCGAAAAATTTTTTGCCCGTTCGACAGTCGACCGGCTATGCGCGGCAGTCCTCAAAAAACGCGGCGGTGAAGAAGCCCTGCAACAGTTTGTCTGCGGCAAAGACGATTCTCTTTTGACGCTTCTGAAAAAAGATAAAAAGAAAAAAGAACTTGCGATTCTTCAGGCTTTTTCGGAACCAGAAAAAGCTCTCCGGCCGTTGGCCGCATATCTGAAAAAAAATCCCGAAGATACGGAAGCCGCCGTTTGTCTGGCGGAACTGTATTTTCTGCGCGACCGAAAACAAGACGGTATGAAAATACTAGAAAATCTACCAAAAAAAATAAACAGTCGCTATCTTCGGGCGCTGAAAAATTATCTTCTGGCACAAGATGCCGTAAGCTGGGGCGGTATGAAAGAGGCCTCTGAATACGGTTCGGCCGCCGTTGCCGGTTTTGAAAAAATGCGCGTACCGGACGAACAGGCGCGGGCGCAGTTGCTGTTGGGCACAATCTATCGGGTTTCCGCCATTGTTGACGTATCGGAATTTATGCTGCGGGCAGCGCATAATATTTATGAAAAAAGCGGCAGTCTGTCCGGCATGGCAGACAGCCTTGGCAATCTCGGCATGCTGATGGTCATGCAAAAACGCTTTGCCGAGGCGGAAGATTATTTTGCACAGGCATTGGATATAAATATAAAACAGGGCAGAAAAATTCCCGAAGCCGAAATAATCAACCAAATGGCGTTGCTGGCATTGCTTGAAGACAATCCCGATACAGCTGAGCAAAAAGCTCGGCAGGCGCACAAAATGCACCGTCAGCTCAACAATCGGCAGGGCGAAGCTTTCAGCCTTGACATATTGAGCTATGTCTTTTTACGGCGGAAACAATATGACAAGCTGAGAAAAGCCGCCACACAGGCAGAAAAGCTTCATGCCGCTCTTAATGATGAAGTTTCACGGCTGGAAAGCCTATATCTGCTGGCCACCGCCTGTTTTGAAGATGGTGAAGCGGAGACTGCAGAAAAAACGTTGCGCCGGATAATAACCGCCGCAGGAGAGAAGCGCGCGGGCTTTCACCTTGCCAGCGCCTACAGCCTGCTTGGGCTGATTTATTTGCAAAAAGGCGAGCTGTTGCGGGCAAAAGGGCTCTTTTCTCAGGCCGTACAACTGGAGCAAAAAAATGACCGCCTCAATGCCGCCGCAACGGATTATGCCAATATTGCCCTGATTGAAGCCAAACGCGGACAAAAGGAACTCGCCCGCAAAAATTTGCAAACGGCAATTGAATGCGCCGGATTTTGTGAAGACGACGGGCTCAGAAAACTTTTGCAGGCGGAATTGCGGAAATATGATTAGCGTTTAATCTCTTGACATACCGGATAGCTGCAATCGGATAATCACGATTTTCATATTTTTTCCATTGCATGGCTGTTGCCATTTAAATATGTCCGAATATGCGGTTATCAATAACGGCAGATAAAAAAAAGCTCTTTGCCTTTTATGGACTGTCCAAATTCTTGGAGTACAGCTCATCACGGTAGCAGTTTTTGTTTTTCAGACCTCAAAAATCTCACCGCCGACCATCGGTTCCGGCACGCCGGTTGTAGAAGGGAAGCTGATTGGCAGATTATACAATCGGCGCACGGCCATAAAGGCAAATGCCTGCGCTTCCAGCTCGTCGGCATTCCAACCAATGTCATTGGCGGTTTTGACCTCTACTTTTTCCAGCCGCTGGCGGATAAAACGCACCAAGGTCGGATTTCTGGCACCGCCGCCACAAACAATCATCTGTTTGGGCATTTCCGGCAGATACATTGCGCAGGAATAAGCAATGGCTTCTGCCGTAAAAGCCGTGGCCGTTGCGGCACCGTCTTCCAGACTCAGCGCTTCAAGATGTTCCAGTTTGTCCCGAAAGATGTTGCGGTCAATGGATTTGGGCGGGTACTGAGCAAAATATTTATGGCGCATCAGAGCGGCCAGCACTTTGCCGTTGATATTTCCCAAAGCAGCCAGTTTGCCGTTATAATCCATATGTTGTCCGGCGTGTTTTAAAACCCAATCGTTTATCGGCGCATTGCCGGGACCGGCATCAAATGCCAGCATCTCGCCGTTTGAGCCAATCCAAGTGATATTAGATACACCGCCGATATTCAGCACGCCGACCGGTTTTTCCATATTGGCACAGAGGGCATTGTGAAAGACAGGTACCAAGGGCGCGCCTTCGCCGCCTGCGGCAACATCGGCATTGCGAAAACGGCTGACGACTTTTATTCCGGTCAATCCCGCCAGCAGGGCACCGTCGCCAATTTGATGAGTATAGCGGTTCTGGGGCTCATGGTGGATGGTATGACCATGAAAGCCGATAACGTCTATTTTTTCATCGGTATCGGCAATAAATTCTTTAACGACATCGGCATGAAAACGGGTCAGTTTCTCTTCCACCTGACGGATTTGAGCGGCATCGGCTTCGTTATCGGGCCTTCTGCCGAGAACGGCACGAATATTTTCACGCATAACCTCATCATAAGGCACCGTTCGGGACGGACCAAAGTCATAAACGTCAAAACCGTCGGTCGTTATGGCGGCAATATCCACGCCGTCCAGCGAGGTTCCGCTCATCAGTCCCAAAGCTCTTATTTTTTTTATCAAATCCATGTCAAAAATTCGCTCTTTTCTGTATTGCATTGTTTGAATATTATGTTACTATCCGTTAAGAATTGGTTATATTTTTATTTAGGAAAAGGAAATGAGTAATTTTAAGTCACAGTTTTTTAACCTGATGGTCGAACGCGGTTTTTACAATCAATGCACTAACGAAAGCGGCTTTGACACTTATCTCTATGAATGTGAGAAATCAGGGAAACCGGCTGTGGGTTATCTGGGCTCGGATCCGACCGGCGACAGTCTGCATGTAGGGCATATCGTTCCTTTGATGATGATGCGGTGGTTTCAAAAATGCGGTCATAAGCCTATTACTCTGGTGGGCGGAGCAACCGCGCGAATCGGCGATCCGTCCGGTAAAGACAAACTGCGGCCGTTTTTAGATGAAGAAACGCTGCAACACAATATTAAAGGCCTGAAAAAATCTTTCAGCAAGTTTCTGAAGTTTGGTGACGGCGCCAATGATGCGCTTATGGTCGACAACTGGGACTGGTTTAAGGATATTAATTATCTTGATTTTTTGCGCGATATCGGCACTTGTTATTCCGTCAACCGCATGCTGACGATGGACAGCGTGAAATCGCGTCTGGAACGCGAACAGCCGATGTCTTTTCTGGAATTTAACTATATGTTGCTGCAAGGTTACGATTTTTGTGTCTTGTACAACAAATATGGTTGCCGCGCGCAAATTGCAGGTTCCGACCAATGGGGAAACATCACGTCAGGCACAGAACTCGGACGCCGCCGTTATGACGTGGAACTTTTTGGTTTTACCAGCCCGATTATCACTGACTCTTCCGGCAAAAAAATGGGAAAATCCGAAGGTAATGCTGTCTGGATTAATGAAGAAAAGCTGCCGGCGTACAATTACTACCAGTATTTCCGCAATATCGGCGATGCCGAAGTCGGCAAATGCCTGCGCATTTATACAGATTTGCCACTTGACGAAATCCGCCGGCTGGAAAGCCTTAAAGATCAAGAAATCAACGAAGCTAAGAAGATTCTGGCTTTTGAAGCGACTCGAATCTGCCGCGGCGAAGAAGAAGCAAGACTGGCTCAGGAAAGCGCCATCAAAACTTTTGAGCAAGGCGGTATGGGCGGCGAGCTGCCCAGCATTGAAGTTGCAGATGTCAGCAGACTCGGCATTTTAGACGCCTTTTTGCAGATTGGTTTTGTAGAAAGCAAAGGCGAGGCACGCCGCTTGATGAAGCAAAACGGCCTGAAAATCAATGACAAAGTCGTTACCGATGAGAATTATCATTTTTCGGCAGCTGATTTGGTTGACGGCAAAATCAAACTTTCTCAGGGCAAGAAAAAACACGGCCTGATTAAGATTGCATAAGTTTTTATGTTGCTCATAAACTGAGGAATCTTCGGATTCCTCTTTTTTTATGGAAAAAAGGCTTGCCTTTCTGAAAAGAATATGATATATGACAAAATTGTACAAATTAATTATTAATAAAATTATGAAAAATACAAAAATAGAAGAAATTGATGATTTCTATGGAAATATCTTAGCGAGCGTATCGTTAATCCGAAAACAAGAATTTGAAGAAAACAAAGAACGGCTCATACGGGAAACCAATGAACTGCCGAAGAATTTTCAACATCGAATTGCCTTTATGCGGCAATATGTCGAAGATTTTGACATCCGGTTCTGGGCGTTGATTCTTAATTGTTGCAAGGTGGCTCTGAAAATTTGTGAGGCTTATCCTGACGGAAATTTCAGAGATGTCACGCCGGAAATTCTTGATAAGATTGTTCAGGGGTTTGGTCTGAATGTTGATGAAAAGGCTTTTGCTTTTTCTCTGGCAATTGCCGATTTCAGCGACAAACAGAAAAAGCCTGATTTTGATAATCTGCTGGCCATGTGTCTGCCGGATCCGTGGCCGATTTCGCCGCTCGGATCTTTTCAGCGCGCAAGAGAAATCGTCATTTATAAAAACTCAGACGAATATGCCCGCATTGAGGGTTTAAATAAAAATTATTAATCTTAAAAAAATTTTTTATTATGAGTACTTCTAAATTAAGTCGTGAGAAAGAATTGGCTATGCTGCCGGAGTTGTTAAAAATCCGTATTCAGATTTTTCGGCTGGACACGCGTTTTGAACCGCATGAAGGAACCGAGGTCAGAATGTGTATGGTTGCAAAAGCGATTCATGCCGCTCACAAAAACGGATTAGAGTGGCTGGATGCGGCAAAATCTGTTATTGAAAATCAGCCATTTCCTGAAAGAATCATATTGTCTTCGGACAATCTGATGCTGGCTATCGACCTAGCAAAGGCTATGGCTGCAGATGAAGCTAAGGGAATTGAGCTTAATTCTCCAGAGTCCGGCGATTTAAAGTTTTCCGATACATTAAACGTCCGCTGTTCGGCGTCTAATGAGCTCGGATTGGAAGGATATATGGCGCGCCCAAGAGATAAATATATCAATAGATTTATCTACGAGGTTTCTCCCAAAACATCTTCTTCACCATCGATTCATTGATGTTAACATCAAAACACAGCCCCGTACTTTTTTCAGAGTACGGGGTTTTTGTATATAGGAAAGACAATAAAAAAAATTTCCGGACTTGATATTTGGGATCGAATACCTTAAATTTATATAAGTTAACGCAAATATAAAAAGCAGGCAGGCGATGGATAACAATTTACCGGAATTACGCGACATATATCTGCCGGACGGGGTTTCTGTCTGGCCGCCGGCTTATGGCTGGTATGTTATTCTCTTATCTGTTATCGGCATATTTCTCCTTTATGAACTTTATCGTCTGTGGCGGCGCAAAAGCAAAAAGCTTTATGCCCTGCGGCTTTTAGCTCAGGCTCACAATTTTGAAGTCGTGGCCGCAGCCCGTCAGATGTCTGAAATTTTGCGGCGGATTTGTATCTTCAAATATCCTGAGGCAGCCGCTTTGTTCGGCAAACCGTGGATTGATTTTCTGAACAGCCATACCAAGACGCCGGTTACCGGACAAGCTGCCCTGCTGCTCAGCGACGCACCTTATGTCAGCGTAAAGTCCACCCGTTTCAGCGTGGAAGATTTGGAAGAATTGCGTCGCTTCTGCCAGAAGTGGATCGGAGAGAATTTATGATGCAATTTGCCTGTCCCGCCGCACTCCTGTTGTTGCTTCTGCCTTTTATTGTCCGTACTCTGCTCCCTGCCGTTAAAGGTTTGCACGGCGATGCGCTGCGAGTGCCCTTTCTGAATGATTTGCAAAAAATCAGCAGCAAATCAGACAACGCCGGTTTGGGTTTTGCCGCCGGCAGCGGATATAAACCGGCAGTTTGGCTTTTGTTTCTGACCTATGCTTTTTTAGTTACGGCGGCGGCGCGGCCGCAATGGGTCGGCGAACCCTTCCGCCTTAAAAACGAAAGTCGCGACATCCTGCTGGTAATGGATATTTCAAACTCCATGCGCGAACCTGATTTTGCCCTTAACCGCAAACGAATTGACCGTCTGACAGCGGTCAAAGCCACGGCGCAGGAATTTTTGGAAAAACGCGCCGATGACCGTATCGGCCTTATCTTATTCGGAACAAATGCCTATTTGCAAGCGCCGCTGACTTTTGACAAGAAATCCGTCAGCGATATTTTATGGCAGATGTCTGCCGGCATGGCAGGAGAATCTACCGCTATCGGCGATGCCCTCGGTCTGGCTCTGAAAACGATTAAAGACGCGCCGAACCCCGATAAAAAAATTGTTATTCTGCTAACGGACGGCGAAAACAACGATGGCCGCCTCAGTCTGCCACAGGCCATCAAACTGGCGCAGGACGAGGGTGTCAAAATTTACACAATCGGCGTTGGTTCTGACAATGCCTTTATGGGATCATTTATGGGAATACCGCTGATGGGCGGCAGCGGACAGCTTGACGAAGCTTCGCTGAAAGAAATTGCCCGTTTGACCGAAGGACGGTATTTTCGGGCAAAAGATACGGCAGGGCTGCAAAAAATTTACGGCGAAATTGATAAACTGGAGCCTGATGACAATGAAGAGCGCTATATTCGAGAAATCAGAGAGCTTTTTTACATTCCGCTGCTTGCGGCTTTGGCAGCGGCGTTGATTTTGGCTTTTAGCGGCAGAAGGAGGTATCATGTCTGAATTCTGGCATAATTTTCATTTTCTGCGGCCTTGGCTGCTTTTGCTGCTGGCCTTGCCGCTATGGGGATACTGTCGTTATTTTAAGGGTGTAAAAAACCAGTCGTCATGGGAAAAAGTTTGCGACAAAAAACTTTTGGATTTTTTGCTGGTTAAAGGCAGCGCCCGCCAGCGCAAAAACATCGGCTACATCGGTCTGTCCGGTATGCTGGCTGCCGTAATTGCCGCGGCTGGTCCAAGCTGGGAGAAAAAAGACATTCCGTCTCTGGCGCCGGAAAATCCGCTCATGCTGGTTCTCAATCTTTCTTCCGATATGGAAGCGCGGGATATTACGCCATCACGGCTTGAACGTGCCAAGTTTATGATTTCAGACCTGCTAAAACTGGTTAAAACGCCGCAAGCCGGACTGATTGTTTATTCCGATGAGCCTTTCCTCATCAGTCCGATTACCGAAGACGCGCAAATTGTTTCCAATCTGCTGCCTTCCGTTGTCCGCGATATTATGCCGGTTAATGGCAACCGTCCGGACAGAGCGATTGATTTGGCCGTAGAAAAATTGAAAAATGCCGGTTATGCCAAAGGCAATATTATTGTGATAACCGCCGAAGCCGGACAACGTTTTGACCAAGCTCTGGCCGCCACCAAAAAAGCCAAAAACGCCGGTTTTATCCTCAACATTATCGGCATGTCAAAAGAAAAAAGCGAAAAACTGCAACTGATTGCCGAGGCTGGCGGCGGAAGCTATCTGCCTTATAATGCAGGAGATTCCGGTATCAGTCGGCTGGCCGGCCGATTCAACGCCCAAACCGGCGATTTGAAAATCAGTGAAAATTTACGGACACAATGGCTTGACGTCGGATACTGGCTTGTCTTTTTGCCGCTCTTATGCTGTTTGTACTTTTTCCGTCGCGGCATTGTCTGGGGCATGATATTTTTTGTCTGGGCCAGTCAGGCGCAAGCGGGATTTTTTCTTAATGACAATCAGGAGGGGCTGCGGGCTTTTCAACAGGAAGATTATCAAAAAGCGGCTGAAAAATTTGATGTTCCGAGTTGGAAAGGCTCCAGTTTTTACCGAATGGGCGATTATCAGAAGGCTTATGAAAATTTTGCCGGCGGAAAAGATGCGACAGCTTTGTATAATCAGGGAAATGCTCTCGCCAAGGCCGGAAAAATTGAAGAGGCCGTCAAAAAATACGAAGAAGTTTTGCTGCAAGATCCCCAACATGAGGATGCGAAATTTAATTTAGAATATCTGAAAAAGCAGCAAGAACAAAATCAACAGCAGCAAAATAACCAAGACCAACAAAACAACCAACAGCAAAATCAGCAACAACAAAACCAGCAGCCACAGCAACAAGACGGGAACAATCAGCAGGATTCAGAACAGCGATCCGGCGAAAATCAGGAACAGTCGCAAGATCAGGATCAAGGACGACAGCCGCAAGACAACGCCGAATCTGATTTCTCTCAGAATGATGATCAAAACCAGTTTGAGCAAAATCAGCCGCAACCGATGAGCGGACAACCACAGGAAAGCGGTTCCGAGGAGGAAGAAAAGCCGCAAACCGGCAGCGGGGAAGATGCGCAGGAAGAAGAGTTTGACGAAGAAGCTCAGGCCAGAGCCCAGCAATATCGAGAGATTCCTGAAAATCCAGGGGGGTTGCTTAAAGCTTTTATCAGAAGAGAATATATGAAGAAGAGGTATGAAGAATGAAAAAATTTATTTTTGCCTTATTGTTTTCGTTAATCTTCGGCATCAACGCCCGAGCACAGACTTTTGAAGCAACTGTTAACCGGAATCCGGTACCGCAGGGCGAAGCTTTTGTTCTGAGTTTGGAGCTGAAAGACGGACAGACCAACATGACGCCCGACCTCAGCGTTTTAAACAAAGATTTTCAAGTTTATTCCGTCGGCAATGCGACAAATATACAGATTATTAACGGCAAGCGCAGCGAAAGTCGGCAGTGGGACATCAGTTTGATTGCCGCCAAAGCAGGTGATTTGGAAATTCCGGCCATCACACTCGGCAACCTTTCAACACAGCCTATCAGGCTGAAGGTTCTTGATGCCAATCAGACATTGCAAAGCGCCTCTTCGGCCAAGGACGAAAGTAATGGAGGCGAGCCGAGATTTGCAATGAAGGCGGACGTAAGCACTAAAGAGCCTTATGTTCAGCAACAAATTACTTATACCCTGAGTATTTTTGACGCCGGCGGATTACAAGGGCTTGAGCCGCAGTTTATTCAGGAAAATCAGGATGACTGGATTATCCGTGCCATGGGCGAGCCTCAGGTTAAGACCAAAATTGTCAACGGGCGGAGTATGCGTGAGATTGTGCTACAGTATGCCTTGTTTCCGCAAAAGAGTGGCGCTTTGAAAACTCCGCGCGTTCGTTTTGAAGGTTTTTACCTGACTAAGGGGCAACGCGGGCAAGACCCGTTTGAAGGCTTGTTTAACGGAGCATTCGGCAACAGCGCTTTTGGTTTTGCCGATATGTTTGCCACAAGAAATCCGATTGTTTTAACCGCTGCTCCCATTGTCCTTAACGTCAAGTCTATTCCGGCAGCAAACGGAAACAACTGGTGGCTGCCGGCCGAAAACGTAGCGCTTTATGCCGAATGGGAGCCGGCTCATCCGACTTTTAAGGACGGAGAGGCCGTGACCAGAAACGTTTATTTAAAAGCGCAGGGCATTATTGAAAGCCAGCTTCCGAATCCTGACTTCGGGCAAAGTACGAAACTTAAACAATATCCCGAAAAACCGATAACCGAAACGGCAATTGACAACGGACATATTGTGTCCGTCAAAAAAACGGTCAATGTTTACATTCCTGACGGCAACGGCAAGGCCGTTATTCCGGCAATTGAAGTTTCGTGGTTTAATGTTCTGACAGGAAAACCGGAAAAAGCCGTGTTGCCGGCCGAAGAGATTAATATTCTTCCCAGTGCGGAAACGTTGTCAGCCGCTGCGCCGCAACCTGCTCAGGCTTTGCAGGAAACAAGCAAGGCTCCGGAAAAAATGCCGGATAATTTTATTCAAAGCACCAATACCGGCATTCCGGGCGGGATTATGATGTATTTGTATATTGCCGCAGCTTTTGTGCTGGGAATTTTGCTGACGTATCTGATGCTGTGGTCGGGCGGCGCAAAAGGAAATGGCAGAGAAAAGATTAAGGATTATCAAAAATTTATTATCAATGCGGCAAGAAAAAAAGATTTTCGGAAATTGCGCGATGCTTTGACGGAATGGGCCGGCAAAGAATTTCCAGAACAGAGAATCATCAATCTTAAAGACGTGGCAAGAGCCGTGGATAATCCGGCTTTTGACAAAGAAATCCGGCTTTTGATGAACAGCCTTTATGCCGAAAGCACTCCGGCCGGCTGGGAACCGGAAAACTTTATTAATGTCTTTAACAAGATTTATCAGACTAATAAAAAACAAACCCAAAAAGAAACTGTTCTTCCCGGCTTATATCATAGCTAGTCAAGAATCAGAGGGCTTTTTGTTAATAAAATTTGTAAAATATAGTCTTGCATTTTAAATTTTATTATCTATCATGAAGACGTTATTGACAGTATGCAATATACTAAAATAATTATATTTAGCGTATTACTTGTTGATTTGCTGTCTTCGACTATTTGCTGCAACTTCAACTGAAAATTTTGGGATTAAAAGTTATCTTTCTATTGAGAAAAGGCGGTATCTTTTTGTTTCCCTTTTTTAAATGTAATCGTGTCCATAAAGTACTTTTTTTAAACAACTAGAGTATTTGACTATGAAAAGAGGCGATGAAAGAACACAGGAAATTGATGCAATTATTGGGCAAAAAGTCCGGTCTTTACGCAAGTTGAAAGGAATGAACCAAAATGACTTTGCAAAATTGATTGGCATTACTTTTCAACAATTGCAAAAATATGAATTGGCTACAAATCGTATCAGTTGCTCCAGACTTGTGATAATTGCAGAAGCTTTGGGCGTTGAACCCGCTATTTTTTACGAAGACGTATTAAAAAAATCTGCAACTGATATTTTTTCAGACGAAGAAATCAAAATGATTGCCAAACTGCGTAAGTTGCCAAAGTCGGTAAACAAACATTTTTTTGGCTTGGTTAAAGAACTTTAAGATAAAAAACTTAGATTTTCTCCCTTTTACAGGGAGTTTTTTTTGCTTTTTTATGGATAACATGAGTTTTTTCTTATTCTGAAAGCTTTGTTTTCGGCAAGACAAAAATAAAACCGCTTACGCGGCTTTATTTTTGAACTGAGCATTATAGAGAGACTGATAAGCGCCGTCCGGCATTGACAGCAGCTCCTCATGGGTTCCGGTTTCAATAATTTCTCCGTCGTTAATCACAACAATCTTATCGGCATTTTTAATTGTTGACAGGCGGTGGGCAATGACAAAAACCGTCCGATCCCGCATCAGATTGTCAATGGCTTTTTGCACGACGGCTTCCGATTTGTTATCCAAAGCAGAGGTAGCCTCATCCAAAATAACAATCGGCGCATTTTTGATGAAAGCCCGCGCAATGGCTAAACGCTGCTGCTGGCCGCCGGACAATAAGGCGCCGCGTTCGCCGATGTCGGTATCAATACCCTGCTCCAAGGTTGCAGCAAAGTCATCAAGGTAGGCCATTTTCAGCGCCTGATGAATTTCTTCCTCCGTTGCATCGGCTTTGCCAAGCAGAATATTATCGCGAATGCTGCCGGAGAACAAAAAATTGTCCTGAAAAACAACGGCAATATTATCACGCAGAGATTCCAGCGTATAGTCTTTGATATTTATGCCGTCAATACTGATACTACCGGAAACAACGTCATAAAAACGCGGCAGAAGGCTGACAACGGTTGATTTTCCACCGCCTGAATTGCCGACCAAAGCTACCGTCGTTCCGCCTTTGACCTCGAGATTGATGTCTTTTAAAACCGGAACGTCTTTGACATATTCAAAAAAGACATGACTGAAGCAAATGTCTTTATGCCCAGCCGACAGCGATTTGGCATTTTTCTTATTGCGGATTTCCGGCTGCATTTCCAGAATATCGGTCACGCGTTCTATGGCCATAAAAGAAACCATGACGGCATTATAGTTTTTGCCGATGCCTTTAATCGGGCCGTAAAGCATTATCAGCGCCGTCAGAAAAGACACAAAATTGCCGCTGGTGATTTTGTGGTCAACAATCAGATAGCTGCCATAACCGATGACTGCCGCAATACCGACAGAAATGACAACATGCATCAGCGGTGTCATCCATGCGGTTTTTTGTACCATTTTGATGCCAAGCTTGAAGATTATCTTCAACGTGTCGGAAAATCCGGCAAACATCCGGTTCTGCAAATTATAAGAGGCAATGGTTTTGGCGCCGGCGTAGGTTTCATTATATTTGGTCAGAATCTTTGAGCCTTCGCTTACGCCTTGCAGAATCACTTTTTTTATTCGGCGCTTGACCTGAGAAAGCGGAAGCAAGGCAAAAATCAAAACGACAATTGCAATAATTGATAGCTGCCAGGAATTGTATATCAGCACGCCAATCAGCGAAAGTGAAGAAAACAGACGCGAGACGAAAAGCTTGACATTATCAATCAGACTGGTGCAGGCTGCATCGGCATCGCTGGCAAAACGTTGGACGATAAAACCGGAATTGTTCTGATCATAAAAGGCACAGTCCAGTCCCAACAGCTTGCGATACAAGGCTTTTTTCATGTCCATGGTGATTTTGGCACCGACCCACGCATTCATATAAGTCGCCACATAGTTCAATATGCCCTGAACAATGGTAAAACCGACAATCATATACGGAATATAAGAAGCGGCAGAAACACTTTTCTCAACCAGCACAACATCCATAAAAGGCTTTAAGGCCAGAGCGACAACAGCATCAAGCGCACCGATCGGAATGCTCAATGCAACGGCAAAAACAGCCCGAAACCAATAGGGTTTTATAAAAGGCCACATTTTTTTATAGTGGTCGGAGAATTTTAATTCTTTGATATTGTCAACGTTATTCATTCGGATTTTTCCAGTTTAATAGAACAGATATTTTATGATAAAAGCAATACAGGCCAGTTCAGCAAAAACCAGCCAGACAAAGGTACTTTGATAGCTTTTCTTTTTGGTCTTGTGGCGAAAGATTTTCTGCGCCAGAAGGGCGCCCGCCCAACCGCCGAGAAACTCCAGCGTATGCAGGTCAAATTCCGGCACACGCCATTTGCCTTTTACGGCGGCGCGTTTGTCTACATAATAGGCCACAATTGTCACGATATTTATTGACACAAGCTGAAAAACCAAAAACAGCAACAAGGTTTTGGGGCTAAAGGCAGATGCGCGGAAATAATGCGTTTCAATATAATAGGCGCTCAAGATAATGACAGCGGCATGAAGTATGTAAAAATTGTTTTTCTGCAACGGGCGGCACAATGCCAATGCTCCGAGCAGGATAATTGAAAAAGTCATAACCATAGGGGAATCCTTTTGCACCATGTTTTTGCAACAGAATACATAATTTTTGCAAAAATGCAAATATCTTTAAAGCTTGTTTCGAACAAACTGCAGAAAATATAGTGAATAACTCAAAAAATTGATGTTAAAAACAAAAATATCTTTATATTAAAAATTAAGATGTTTGCGGAGTGTTCGACTATGAGATTAAAAAAAACTGCTGTATTGCTTGTGATTTTTGGACTGCTGGCCGGCTGTGAAAGCTGGAATATGCCTGACGAAGAAGAAATTTTTGAAGTCAAAGATGAAGAATATTCCCAAGAGTGGGCTGTTGACGGCATGGACAGCATCAGCGAAAGTTATTTGTATAATATAGATACAAAGGTTTATGAGATTGTAGCCCGCCGGACAACCAACAAATTGCTTAATTATGCAGCGCCGGTGGCTGATACGGTTTCACGGCCGACGGTTTTTGTCAGCGAAGCACAGGTTTATGACAAAGATCTGCCCGACGGTTTCGGTTACAGCCGCAAAATTACAAAAGACATGCTTGAAAACGCCAAGGCCTTTATGGTGGTCAATGATCCGGCCGAAGCGGACTACTTTGTTGACATTGATGTCGAAACCCTGTTGCCGGAAGGCAGCAAGACGCCGGTAATTATTTATTCGCTTGTGCTCTCAGACAGCAATGACGAGGTTTTGCAGGAGTGGAAAGAAACAATCCGACAGGTCAAAAATGACGACAGGAGCTGGTGGTAGCCAATGTTTGCGACTAAAAAGATTTTTATGTTGCTTGGCGCCGGAATATATTTTGCCTCGCCTTCCGCCGGCGCTTTTGATGGCGTGACAGCCGAAGGGAATATTCTGGATAATGAAGTGGCGGCAATTTACGGAAAAGCCTGTGAGGAATTTAAGAAAGACGAGCCTAAATCTTCAGCCAGAGTCCGTGTTATTGACAAGGCCAGTTTTGCCGCCGTGGATAACCTGTCCATGCTTGACACTTTTCGAAAAAAGTCGGAACCGCAGGATTACAATCTGGTTGTATATAATCTGGTTGATAATGCCGTTGAAGATTTGTCCGTACGGACTTTAATGCAAAACGAAACAGACATTTGTGTAGAAGTTACCGGTTATGTTTCCAAAAGAAACATCATGCAGGCCCTGAAAGACGCCGAACCAAGAGAAGAAGCGATTGCACAGGTTGCTTCCGTCAAAGCTGCGGCGCAACCGGAAAATCCGTCCGTCCTAATGGGCGGCACTTCCGTTGCAGAAAAAAAGCCTGACGGGAAAGTCCGACTTTGGATTGAACCGACCGCCTTTTACAACAACACCAGCTCCGAAAAGTTTGCCGATATTATTGCTAAACAGTTTGATGCGCAGCATATTGTGATTGCCGATAAGAAAGAGAATGCTGATTTTGTAATTGTATCAAATGTTTTAAGGGCAAAGGTCGATCCGCTTAACAGCGAAACAAACCGTCTGCAAATGGTGGTGGCCGTTGAACTGGAAGATGCGGCCGGCAACAGGGTTTCTACCGAACATCAGAATCGTTTTGTTTTGTTTTCGGCCAGGGAAGACGAACAGGAAGTGGCGTTGCGGCTGATGAAAAAACTTTTTGAAAACGCCTGTGAACGGATTTCTCAAAAGATTGAACTGCCGGCAAAGACCTCAAAAAGTTCGCGCCCGTTTGCCCCGATTATTACACCGGGCGGACAGCAGACCGCTGATGACTGATTTATTTGAAAACCGGCGGATGTTCTGAAATATTACGGACACGCAAACAATAATTATTTAAGCGCTTAACGTTTACGGAAACAAAATAGCCGTTGATTTTTTTCTCGATTTCTTGCCACAACTCCTGACATTCAGTAGCATTGCCGGCAATATATACAACAGCCTCGAGGTCGGTTATTCCGCGGTCAAAATAGCTATTGTATTCAAAAGACGCCATTTTGTTTTTGACAGTTTCAAAAATAATCCTCTGCATATTTTTAAAATGTTCCGTATATTGCAGTTGTTTATACACGCCAATAAAATCGCTTAACCCACCCAAATATGACGTTTCGGGATTGGCGGCAAGATGCTCGATGATATTAAAGTTTCCGGTCATGACGGCAAACTTGGCTGCCGCCGGCGCAAATAGCCCGACAGATGCAACCTCTGCCAGTCGCGGGCGCAGCAAAGTCATTGCCATGTCGAGCATTCCCAAATCCAGCAAGCTGTTTAGATAGGTATATTCGATAACCGGCGGAATTTCTCCGCCAACACTCCAGATTTTGTGAACTAGCGCTTTAGCTTTGGTAACATTGCCCTGCATAATCCGGCAGCGCAACATTACAATCAGTCCAATCAGGTTATCCGGCGCAGCGTTCAATTCGGCATACAGGCTGTCTTCAATACTCATTAAATCAGCTTTTCGGTGCCAATCCATATGTTGAAGCCGGTCGAGAATCCCAATAAAATTATACGATGTGGTTGTTTCAGTCATGGCACTTTTCCTTATTTTTACGTTCAAGCATAAAGGTTACCGGTCCGTCGTTAATTAATTCTACCTGCATGTCAGCCTGAAAAATTCCGTTTTTTACCGGAACACCCTGCTCCCGCAAAGCGTTTACATAAGCTTCCCAGAGCGGTTTGGCCTGTTGCGGGCGGGCAGCGGATTCAAACCCCGGGCGGTTGCCGCGGGAAGTATCTCCGGCCAGTGTAAACTGTGATACGGCAAGAACTTCTCCTTTGATATCTTTTACCGACAAATTCATTTTGCCTTCCATATCTTCAAAAATCCGTAAATCAGCGGTTTTACGCGCCAGCCACAAGGCCTCGGCGGCGGTATCGGAGGCTTCTACCCCAACAAGCGCCAGCATTCCCACCCCGATTTCAGAAATGCGACTACCGGCAACGTCTACGCTACATCTTTTTACTCTTTGTACCAAAACTTTCATTTTATTAACACCAAACTTTCTCTGATTATCTTTTCATTATATTGCAATTGTCTTTAAGATAGATTAACATTATCGGCAAGGACATAAGAAAGGGACTATTATGAAAAAATTTCTGTTTTTGGCCGCCTGCTTTTATCTGGGAGGATGCGCCTCTTTTGGCAAAGGTGTGGCTGAGGCGTTTATTGAAAGCAACCAGCGGGAAGATACTCGTCAGTGTGAGATTCAGGGCAGTAAATTTAAGGGCATTGAAGCGGCTTTTCAAAACAAAGACACCGTTAAAATCCTGATGATTCACGGCGTGGGCGCGCATATGCCGAGGTATTCCACCCGAATCAGGGAAAATCTGGCCGAAGATCTGGGGCTGAATGTTTTTTCACGCCGGGAAAAAAATTTGCAGCTGATTAATCCGTCCGACGGAAAAACTCCTATAGGTAACTTGCTGGTAACTAGAATGCAGAATGAAGACGGTAGCAAAAATCTGGAATTTTACGAACTGACATGGTCTGAAATTACCAATCAGGGCAAAAAAATCCTGAATTATGACGTTTCGGGAAAATATCAGCACAAACGCGTGGTCTTTAACAATACGATGAAGGCTTTTCTTGACGATACCGTGCCCGATCCGATGATTTATCTGCTGGACGACAAACAACTGATTTTGAGCGCTACCAAACAGGCAACCTGTTTTATGATGAGCCGGAACTGGGAAGATTTGCCGGACAAATATTCCGGCGTGTGTAAGGTTTCGTCTTACCAGCAGATTAAAGACATGAACAAGGCCAATATTATTTTCATCACGCATAGTCTGGGCAGCCGGATTTTGATGGACAGCATTGTCGACATTGTACAGGAAGTCGGTGCCGTTGACGACAAAGCTAATCCGACAGTACAAAAAATCATTGAAGGATTGCAGCAAAAAGAACTGACTGTTTTTATGCTGGCAAACCAACTGCCATTATTGCAAATCGGGCGCAAGCAGCCGGAAGTTCACAATCAAATTCCGCAATATTGTTCTCCCAAAGGCAAAAATTATGACAAGAGAGTTTTCTCCAAAGTTAATATTGTTGCTTTTTCTGATCCTAACGATTTGCTTAGCTATGACGTGGAGCAAAGTTTTGTTGACGATTATATGGATTCAAGGATGTGCCCGTCACTGACAAACGTTTCTTTGAACGTGGCCGAAGTTATTTCTGCTTTTGGGGTCGGGGTTGTGAATCCGGTGACGGCACATACTGAATACGACAATGACGACAGGGTGATAAAACTGATTTCGCATGGCGTGGAAAATTTTCAAAATGATAAAGAATTCAGCAAAAAATGCAAGTTCATTAAGCTGGCAGATTAATTGTCGTCTCGATTTTGCTTTTACAACAACTTATTAATATGTTAGCATAAAGGAACTCTAATGTATTTGAGGTTGCAGATGCGTATTTTTAACCATGATATCAGCTTAAAAAAAGCTGCCGTATATGCGGCGGTGGCGGCCAAGCTATTTGGCAGGACCAATTGCCCTGACGATGAAAGCCCAAAACGAGAAGCCGGAATACAAAGATATAAAAGAATTTGCCGCTTTTGTTGTTTATTTAGAAGATGAGGGCAAGACAGCTCTCTTTCGTTAATCATCAGAAAGATTAAGAAAGCCCTCAGATTGTAATTTGTAAAAATTATAAAAAGCGCCTTTTTGCTTCAATAAATCGGCTTGCGTTCCTTCTTCCGTTATTTTTCCGTTTTGCATTACTATGATCTTGTCCATATTTTTGAGCGTGGATAAGCGGTGTGCAATTGCAATCACTGTTTTTTCTGCCATTAATTTCTCCAGCGATTTTTGAATAAAGACCTCGCTTTCACTATCCAACGCGGAAGTCGCTTCATCCAATATCAAAATTTTGGCCGGACTTAATATTGCGCGGGCAATTGCAATTCTCTGACGTTCGCCTCCGGAGAGCAACACCCCTTTATCCCCGACAATTGTCTGATATCCCTGCGGCAGTTCTTTGATAAAAATATCGCAATAAGCTTCTTTGGCTGCGGCCATAACTTCTTTATCCGTCGCTTTTATATTGCCATAACGAATATTTTCCATAATTGTACGGTTAAACAACAAGGTATCCTGAGGGATAAAGGCCAAATTTTTACGCAGACTGTCTTGCGTTACTTGTGAAATATCTTGTCCGTCTATTGTTATTTTTCCGTTTTGCACATCATAATATCTGGCCAGAAGCTTTACCAAAGTCGATTTTCCGGAGCCAGATTTTCCCACCAAGCCGATTTTCTCTCCGGCTTTTACCGTTAAACTAAAATCGTTAAACAACCGTGGTTTGTTTGGGTAAGAAAAATTGATTTTTTCAAATTTTATCTCCGGATTTTTTACTTTTAATTTTTTTGCCTGAGGAAGGTCAACAACTTCGTGAGGGCGAAATATAAATTCAATACCGGCTTTAAGTTGGCCATAGGTTCTGAAAATTCCGCTGATGCTATAGCTGAAAGATTTTGTAGACGTTGTTAACGCACCAACGGAAATAATAATAAAGACAACATCAGCAAGGCTTAAACCGCTGTATTTCCAGCAGACAAAAGTTGCGCCATAAAAACTCAGAGCCATAACGTCATAAATAAAGTTATTTTTATAAGTTGCCTTTGCACGATAAAATTTTTCCTGTTTATCCAAACGCAAATATTTTTTCATTTTAGAAAACAGATATCTTCTTTCAAATTTTATATTACCAAAAGCTTTGACTGACGAGGCATTATTCAAGCCGTCAAAATATATGCCGGAAACTTCGCTCTCGCTTTCGGTTACTTTTTGAGAATTTGTAATAATCCGCTTACGTGTTTGTCCGGTTATCCAGCCAAAAAAGAGAGTTACGGCCAAAAAGAACAAAGCCAGATACAAATTCATAAAAGCAATGATGGCAATGCTTAAAAATATCGTCACCAGATTCATGCAAAATCCAACACCAATCCTTTGCAGATCAAGAATACCGAGCAGAATTGAATTTTGCATTTTTCCGATATTCCCGCTCTTTTCCTCACTAAAAAAGCGCAAGGAATGTTTATGTATTTGCATAAAAATATCTTTTTCAAACATTGCAATCATTTTAGGCATATATTTGGCATCTGCCAGATGTGCCAAATACAGGAGAAAGCTTCCGGCAACAATTGTCATAAAAAATGCAAAGAGTAACAAAAACCATTTGTCCAAAGGAATATTGTCCGCGTTAAATTCAGACATCAGTCCGACCAGACGGGCGCTAAGCAAGGCATTTATACGAGAAGTTGAAAAACTCAAAATATAAAGAACAAAAGAAATAAAAAAAAAGAATTTTACTTTTCTAAAATATTTCCAGATTAAGTTTATGACTGTCATATATTTAGTCCTATAAACAAGTGATAATTGACATTGTATTGTTCATCAAGACGGAAGTCAAACGGATTTTTTGACAAAAAAAGGAGGCGGGGTGAGCCGTCTCCTTTTCTTTGTGAAGAAAGGAAGGTTTATTTTACTTCTTCAAAGTCAGCGTCTACGACTTTTTCATCGCCGTTTCCGCTTTGTGTCTGGTCAGCGCCCGCGCCCATATTCGGACCGGCGGCACCGGCTGCCTGTGAAGCTTCGGCTTGTTGTTTATACATTGCTTCACCCAATTTCAGAGAGGCCTGCATCAGAGCTTCGGTCTTTTCTTTGATAGAAGTAAGGTCTTCTGTTTCCAGAGCCGATTTCAGAGCTTTTACAGCTTCTTCAATCTGAGATTTTTCATTGGCGCTGACTTTATCGCCATGTTCTTTTAAGGTTTTCTCAGTAGAATGAACCAGAGATTCGCCCTGATTTTTGGCCTCAACCAATTCTTTTTTGCGTTTATCGGCATCAGCATTAGCCTCGGCATCTTTGACCATTTTTTCAATATCAGCATCAGACAAACCGCCGCTGGCTTGAATACGGATAGCCTGTTCTTTGTTAGTTGCCTTATCTTTGGCCGAAACGTTTACAATACCGTTGGCATCAATATCAAAGGTAACTTCAATTTGCGGCATACCGCGCGGTGCCGGCGGAATACCAACCAGATCAAACTGGCCGAGCAGCTTGTTGTCGGCCGCCATTTCTCGTTCGCCCTGGAAGACACGGATGGTTACGGCCGTCTGACCGTCTTCGGCGGTTGAGAATACCTGACTTTTGCGGGTCGGAATGGTCGTATTGCGGTCAATCAGACGTGTGAAGACGCCGCCAAGGGTTTCAATACCCAAAGACAACGGGGTGACGTCAAGCAACAAAACGTCTTTGACATCGCCCATCAAGACACCGCCCTGAATAGCGGCACCGACGGCAACGACTTCGTCCGGATTAACGCCTTTATGCGGTTCTTTGCCGAAGATTTCTTTTACTTTTTCCTGAACTTTCGGCATACGGGTCATACCGCCGACCAAAATGACCTCGCTGATGTCGCTCGGCTTCAAGCCGGCATCGGCCAGAGCCTTTTTGCAAGGTTCAACCGTACGGTCAATCAGGTCATCAACCAAAGATTCCAGTTTAGCGCGGGTCAGCTTGATGTTCAAATGTTTCGGACCGGTAGCGTCTGCGGTAATAAACGGCAGGTTGACTTCGGTCTGGGTTGTGGAAGACAGCTCAATCTTGGCCTTTTCAGCAGCTTCTTTCAGGCGTTGCAGAGCCAGACGGTCATTTTTCAAATCAATGCCGGACTCTTTTTTGAATTCTTCAGCCAGATAGTTTACCAATCTCTGGTCAAAGTCTTCACCGCCGAGGAAAGTATCGCCGTTGGTGGACTTTACTTCAAACACTCCATCACCGATTTCCAGAATGGAGATATCGAACGTACCACCGCCGAGGTCATATACGGCAATAGTGCCGGAAGTCTTTTTATCCAAACCATAAGCCAAAGCGGCAGCCGTCGGCTCGTTGATAATACGCAGCACATCAAGACCGGCAATTTTACCGGCGTCTTTGGTAGCCTGACGTTGAGAGTCATTAAAATATGCCGGAACTGTAATAACGGCTTTTTCAATTTTTTCACCCAGATAGCTTTCAGCATATTCCTTAATCTTTTGCAAAACGATTGCCGAAATCTGAGACGGAGCGTATTTCTGGCCTTTGACCTCTACCCAAGCATCGCCGTTGTCGCCGGGGATAATCTTGAACGGAACAAGGCCTTTGTCCTTGCTGACCTCGGCGGAATCATAGCGGCGGCCGATCAGACGTTTGATGGCGAACAGGGTGTTTTCCGGATTGGTCACAGCCTGTCTTTTGGCCGGAAAGCCGACCAAACGCTCATTGTCGGTAAAAGCGACCATAGACGGCGTGGTTCTGGCGCCTTCGGAGTTCTCCAAGACTTTGGCCTCTCCGCTTTCCATAACGGCAAAGCAGGAGTTGGTGGTTCCCAAGTCAATACCTAATACTTTATTGCTCATAATTTTGTCCTTCTTTCACATTAATCAATGATAACTTCATTTGTTATACTCATATATAGGTAAGCAAAATTACAGATGCAAGTTTTGGAAAGACTTTTTTGTATTTTTTGAAAAAAATTTAAATTTTGTGATTTGCGGGCTTGTGTTGTTGAATATTATTCTCCATTTGAATATATAAGGAATTTAATTTGACCGTTTCCGGCGGAAAATAAATTTCCTGTTATGTATTAATTTTATAAACGGAGAAGAAAAATGTTTGATAACAGCAATTCTGATAACGGGCAACGTCGGCTG
>CAKQRB010000003.1 GCA_934271195.1 uncultured Alphaproteobacteria bacterium
GTCTTAAGACACGGGAGAGTTGGTCGCTGCCAGATCTTCTAAACACTTATTCTTAATCTTTCTTATGTTGTTATATCTTATATCAAAACCTCATCTGCCAGATGAGGTTTTTTTGTACCCAGAAAACCACGCGCTAGGCGCGGGGCTGGGCGAACGTAGTTTATCACTTGTGTCAGCTGGCGGAAGTTTATGTCTGTGAAATGTAATCAGAATTATTACGGCATTCGGTAGCAATGCTCGAAAGATGTTACATGATAAAGCAATATTGTTTGCGGTCTTGAAAGCGGACAGAGAAAATTAATCTTGCTGAAAGCCACAACATTTGAGAATTGGTATCCACCGAATTTGTGAAGGGCAGCGTTTTTCATGTGAGGTTTATGAGAAACCAAGCCGGAATACGGCGGCAATTTTGCAATAATTTAATCAAACGCTCTCCCAATAAAAAAACTTCATCTCTTTCTTCATAGGGACAAAGTATGTGTCTGCCGCTCTGGCACAAAAAAAACGCTGAATAACAGCGTTTTTTTTATTAAATTTCCCAGCTTTTGGAAAATTCTTCGTCTTTAAATAGCGAGGCTAAGCCGGTAATCTGTTTGAGACGTAAAAGTTCATCTGCTGACATACCGATATTTCGGCAAATCCAGCTGTCACTTTTTCCCATTTCCAGCAGCTCGGCCACAATATTACTCATCAAATCGACACTGTGGCTGCCGCGTGCGCGATTATGACGGATCGTAGATGCCATACGATCACTAAGGTCTTTATCAATTACAACAACCGGCATTATGCCGTTTTCTCGCTCATAAATGCGTTTGCTGGTCATCATGACTGTGTACCGATGAAAACCGTCTACCACAATATATTCGTCGGCATTCTTATCATAATAACAAACAATCGGCTGAGTATATCCGTCTTCCCAGATAGAAACCTCTAACAATTTCATTTCAGGAGGAGCAACTTTGTTGGGGTTATAATCGTTTGCTCTGATTTTTTCAACCGGAACAGGCCTAACATTATAAACAGGACTTTGAAAAGCCATAGTTTTTAGTCTCCTTATAATTTTTTGTACTTTGCAATCAGTTCTTTTTCACGTTCTGCCTGTTTTTTTGTCTGGGCAAATCCCATATATTTACACAAGTGGTCGTTTTTCAAGATGCAAATTGCCATACGTTTCCATGAAGGAATGTCAATGGAAGATTTAATGTCATCCGTATCATCCGGTGTTCCCAAAAAACGGATCTGCTCTTTTGTTTTGCTGTATTTGCTGATGCCGTTACGTTTAATCGGATAATTACATTCCTCTAATTCTTTCAAGGCGTCATCACAAACAACGCCGCCTTTTTTCCACCAGAAGCGAATAGAAGTCTTAAACTTTTCAACATAGTTCTTGCGCATGCTGTCAGGCAGGGTTGCCAGCAGAAACTTAACATAAGTCCGCCATGAGTGGCCTTCCGGCAGTTTAACATTTCTGACTCCCATTGCGCTCGTCCGTCCGTAGATGGCGCCAAAATTAGCCCCCTGCACACGGCCGACAACTTTTACCCAGGTTGCCGGTTCCAAAAT
This sequence comes from uncultured Alphaproteobacteria bacterium, assembly GCA_934271195.1. Classification (GTDB taxonomy): domain Bacteria; phylum Pseudomonadota; class Alphaproteobacteria; order RF32; family CAG-239; genus MGBC133411. The sequence continues at coordinate 1,564 of CAKQRB010000003.1, forward strand.
CCTATACAGGTTAAGACTTTCTTTTGCGCTTTCATGATACGGGCTTGCAACACGCATCTGATGGATTGATAGTCCTGCCTTATAGTATAAATCATAAATTTTATTGTAGTCAAATCCGAATTTGCCATTTGCAACCCAAACATCTTTGGTTGTCCAGTCATAAAGCGGATAAGCATTGTACCAGTTTTCGCCCATTTTTGTTGTCCACTGAGCGTTTTTCATGATCTGCTTTCTGACATTTGCATAAGCGCGGTAACGATTCAGGGACTCATCAGTCCTCACGCCGAGCAGACAAATTGTCTTTCCTTGTTTTTGCTTGGAGTACCAGTCGCCAAATTCGGCGTATAAATCTTCCTGAACCATTTTGGGTCTGTAAAAGTCAAAAATCTGATTATCCAGATTAATGATATATGGCATGGTCGGCATGGGCCGAACCCATAAATCTTTTTTGTCCGGGTCCCACGGATACCAGTAAATTTGAAAATTGCTGACGGCACAGCGCGATCCCATCGGCAGACAGACCCAGTAAGGCTCAATGTCTTCCAGATTGTCTTCAAACATCCGATAAACAAAATTAGTTGTTTCCTGGTACTGAGCCTCAAAATCCTGATGAAATACCCCGATTTTCTTTTTGATATTGTTTTTGCGTTTATAATCTAAAACCAAATTCAACAGCAGTCCGCTGTCTTTTCCGCCGGAGAATGAAACATAAATATTGTCAAAGTTCTCAAAAATAAATTTAATCCGTTCCATAGTCGCCTGATAGACATCTTTTTCAAGATAACGCTTCATAGTCTCAGCATCTCCTCTTTCGAAATAAAATCACATATATTGGACAGCACATGCTTTTTTCTGGTCAGGCTTTGTTGAATTAAATCATCAAGTCCTGTCTTGACCCAGAAATTGTAGATGTTCAGTTCTTTTGTTAGGCCTTTTTGATATACACAGTCCAAACATTGGATCTTATCTTTATAATCGAAAGTCTGCGAAAAAAAGATAATATTTTTGCAAAAAGGCACGTTGATACTGAACCCTCCGGCGCCATATGTACTAAACATAATATTGACGTTATTTTGAAAAGCTTCCACGACTTTGTTTTTGTTAGAGTTTCCTGTAAGTTCGACAAACGGGTGGTCGAACGCTCCGCACTCTTTGAAGAATTTGATTTCGTCAATAAACTTAATGTAAACAATCACCTTTTCGCCGCGGGCCAGAATTTTGTCAATAATATCTACCAAAGCAAAGACCTTGTTTTTGGCGATGGTATAAATATGCTGAAACTTCTGAACCACCTGCATAAAAGGAAACTGCTCCCGCTCCTGCAGGAATATCTCTTTTTCTTGCGCGTAATTTTGAATTTCCTTTGGCGTCAAATCAAAATACTCGTCAAAATATTTTATTGAGCAATCAAAATCGAGATCATATTCCAAAATATATGGCTGCATTAACTCAATGAGCTTTTTCTCGTCCTGAGGTTTTGACCATCTTCTTTTTATTTCGTCTTTCCCGAGGAAGAAGGGCAAAAAGTTATTTGAAAACTGAGTCTCCGTCATCTTCAAAATTGAAGAGTTTATGAATTGGATTTGAGCGTACAAATCAATAAGCCCCTGCGTCAGCGGGGTTCCGCTCAAAAGTAACCGATACTTAAACTTCCGCCCAATATTTAACAAGCGTTGGGTTCGCCCAGCTTCGGTATTCTTTATTGTGATACTTTCATCCACCACACAAAATGTCCTAAATTTATCAATCAAATTATACAGGCTCAAATATTGGTTATCTGAAGCTGCTACTGCTTCAATGGAATAAAAGTAAATCTTTCTTTCCAATCCTCGTGACCACTTTTTTATCTCGTCCTTGTAAGAACGGGCGGATAAAAAGGCAGCCGGAGCTATCCAAACAATATAATCGACTTTGAACTGTTGCGATCTGACAAACTCCAGAGCAATTTCTACTTTTCTTGCACCTGATTTTATAAATAAAGCACCGGCTTTAATTTGTCCGAGCTTGTCAAAAGCCCGCTGTCTGTTCATACAAAGTCTCATATATTGTCCTCGATATTATGCCTAATACCTATGCTATACATGAAACTGAAATCATTCTAGCATAAGCTTGAAAAAAATTCCAACGGAAGTTTAAAGTTGTACATAACATTCTTGTGCTTTTAGCGATGAAATGTCCTGAACGGCAGTATAATCAGGCATTTAAGAAAGTCATAGACCTTATACTATAAATATTAGGAATATAAGAATATAATATAAGATGGAATTTCGGGTCGAATTGGCAGATAAAACGGGTCTTGTTAAGCCCGCATACAAACAAAAAAGGCCGCGCCTCAAAACGCAGCCTTTTTCTTTAAGACAGTACCCTGATTAATCAGAAACCGTTGTTGTGGTTGTCATTGTTTCAACAATAGAATCACTCGGTTGCGTGCGGACAACTTCTTCAATCATCCCTGCGCGATACGGTTCTTTTTCATAAGAAACGTCAGTATAAGTTTTGGGTTCATAAACCGTTTTATAGGTGGTCTTTTTGTACAGAACCTCAACCGGTTCTCTGGTTTCTCTGATCTCGTCCGGACAGCCCTTGTTATTGCCTGAAACCGTGCGGTATCCATCGCTGATACGGGTACGCCGACGGCACGGACGACCATCTGCATTCTGGCTTGCATAAGTTTGGTCAGTATAACGTGTGCGGTTATAAACTCTGCGCGGAGCCCGATCTTCTTCCATAATCCGGCGCGGACGACGATATGTGGCTTCATCATAAGCGGTATCGTAAGAATTCTCTACGATTGTAGTTGTCGGCTCATATACTTCTGCCGGTGTTGTCCGCACAACGCGAATCCGACGGCGACCAGGGTCGGCATATTGACGGCGCCCCATATCCTCTTGATAAATACGGCTTCCGTCATATTCGCGATATACAACGCGCTCCGTCGTAACGGTTTCCGGCTCCGTAATAACTTCTTCATTTTGAGGGGTTGCACAGGCAGAAAGCATTGCAGCCAATGAGAGAGCTAAAAATTTTTTCATTATCTTTTCCTTTCGGCAGTTCTGATCGACAGAACTGTTTTGTTAATTATGGCTAGTTTTTGTTTAATATAGTCTGTTTTGAAAATTATTCAAGCTTTTTCTACTCAAAAGTTATATTTATTTATACATATTTTTATTTAAACATCGTTAACAAGACTTTGAAGAATCTAAATTAATGCTTTGTTTTATCAAAAACTTGATAATTTATGCAAAAAATTAGAAAAAAAAGACTTGTGTATTTTATTTTTTGTGCTATGTTCTGGTTTACAAAATATCGGAATGTAGTTCAGCCTGGTAGAACGCTACGTTCGGGACGTAGAAGTCGGAGGTTCGAATCCTCTCATTCCGACCAAATAAGAAAAGAGCCAGCTTGTCTGGCTCTTTTTTACTCTGCCCCCAACTTTGACGTAGAACCCCAAACTCTTTCTTATGCGGTCAGGCCGAGCTTTTTCAATGTTTTTAAAATATTTTCTTTGTTTCTTTTTTTGATTGGTTTTATTGGCCGGCCGGCGTAAACCGTCCAAGGCTCAAATTTATAATTGGACGGCACAAAGCTCAGCGCGCCGATACTTACTCCCTCGGGAATATGATTGTTGGGCATAATAACGGAGTTTGTTCCGATACCGGTAAACTTTTCCATTGTAACGTTTCCTTGAATTTCTTTTACTTCCGGAACAGAATGTGTGACCAGTTCGTTTACATAATCATTGCTGCTCAGCCAGATTCGCACACCTGCAGCCAAACTGGAAAAACTTCCCATCTTAAATTTATATTCGCCGTTACCGCCGGAAATATAAGTTCCTGTGGCTATTTCGCAGTCGGATCCGATCTCGCAAGCCGATGAAATCCTACAAAAATCTGAAATTCGTACATTATCGCCAGCTTCAACCAAATCAGGCTTTTTAATAATCACATATTCACCGAGGGTAAAATTCTTGCCGTGTTTCACTTTGCTTCTCCAAAAATTAAAATCATAAATATAATACAAAAGCAAAACGTCAAAAGGAAAGTCACAAAACTCATTTGTCAGGTCAAAAGAAGTTAACATCTGTTTCTGGTGGAAATTATTGTAACAAATGCTGCGGCGTAAAAAAGAAAAAGCAGATCTGTTATAGGCTAAGGGCAGGTTTTGTTTGAAACATTTAAGCGTAAAAACAACAAAAGGCAAACAGAAATTTTATATCTTTTTGCCATTTATCTTGTAATATGTTTCAATAAATTTCAGTCTGTAATCATTATATGACCGAGTTCTTCGCTTTTCGGAGCCTAAAAAGTCATACGAATATTCAATTCCGTTCGGTCCGTCAATGGAAGGTTTGGGCAAATAAACCTCGTGGCAAGTTATTGTGAGTTCCAACTTGTTGGAATAAGTCACGCTCATCGAAGTGATGTTGTATCTTCAGAAATTCCCCAATCATCCCAAATATCTTTATCTTCAGCAAAAATTTAGCAATCTAATAAATATTTGAATTTTAGGGTTAACTAAAAAGCTTAAACACCTAAAACAAAAGGCTTTCAGAAAATTCTGAAAGCCTTCCGAGTGGTTGCGGGGGCAGGATTTGTCCTCAACATTGCTTCGCAATGCTCGTTCCACTGCACTCGTTCGGTCTTTGCAGCCCTCACCGGCGTTCTTCCGCCCGCCTCTCGCTTGTAGTGAACCTACTTTTCTCGTAGGTTCTAATCCAAGTCATAATCATTTAAAACATCTAAACCCCTCTGAAGAGGGGTTTAGATGTTATTAGTGGTTGCGGGGGCAGGATTTGAACCTACGACCTTCAGGTTATGAGCCTGACGAGCTACCGGGCTGCTCCACCCCGCGACAGAAAAGTTATCTTGTAAAGACAGTGCATAGATACGCTCTTTTATAATGCTTGTCAAGCTAAAATTTTGTAAAACTTTCCAAAAACTTCATTTTTTATCGAGTTTAGGCTTGTTTTGTCCCGTATCAGGCGCAATTAATCCGCCGGAAGTTAAAAAAACACAGAAATAACCACGGCAAAAATAAATACAATTAAAATAATTAAATGCCACGTTTTCATTTTCTTCTCCCGTTAATTCGCCAATATCAAAGCAACAACCAGCAAAACCAGTGCAATAGAGGCGAGAATCTTGTGCTTGTCCTTCCATTCCATGTTTGAACTTTCAATTTTTGTAACAATGACCCTTTAATCAGATAATCACGAATTTATATATATCAACAAATACTGATTGATTTTCCGCTTATGTTGTGCTACAAGCGGAATAAAAGGGAGCATAAAATGAATGATAAAGAGCTCGACAACCGATTAATAAATATTGAGATGGCGCTGGCTAATCAAGAGCGTGTGATTGAAGATTTAAATCAGGTAATCATAGAACAAGGCAAAAAGCTTGATCACCTGCAAAAACAAAATAAATACCTGTTGGAAAATTTAGAACCGGCGGCAGTCAAACCATTAAGCGAAGAAACACCCCCGCCGCACTATTAACCTTGAAAAACAGAAAAAACGATGGATGAAAACGCGCTATTTAAATTAACACACGGCATATATGTTTTGGGCACAACCGACGGCTCCCGTTATGTCGGCAGTATTGTCGATGCCGTAATGCAAGTTGCCAACAAACCGTTTGTCTTGGCTTTGTCCTGCGGAAATCATAGTTATACCAAATCCTGTCTGCATACGGCAAAGGAATTTTCTCTTTCCGTACTGGGTAAAGAGGCTGACCCGTTTATTGTGGCAAATTTTGGTTTTCAAAGCAGCCATGATGTCAATAAGTGGGAAAATGTTGAATTTGAGATTTTAGAAGACCTGCCATACTTGCAAAAATCCCTTGCAGGTATTAAATGTAAAATAATTCAGGAAATTGCCTTTGAAAGCAATACGCTGTTTTTGGCAGAGGTGCTGGATTGCCGGATTGGCAGTCAGAACGGCGAGCCTCTGACTTATTATGATTACCGCAGTTATTACAAAGACGGGGTAATTAAAATTTTTAACGAACAAAAAGATCGGATGAAAGGAAAACAAATGACAGAAGATAAAAATGAAGGCAAAAAATGGGTTTGTACGGTATGCAGTTATGTTTATGACGGGGATATTCCTTTTGAAGATCTTCCGGAAGACTGGGTTTGCCCGCTGTGCGGCGTGGACAAGAGCTTTTTTGAACTGCAGTAAAAAGATAAGGAGGCCGAATGCCTCCTTTTTTATCTCTGCAATCTAGCCGACGGATCCTTCAAGTGTAATATTAATCAGCTTAGCCGCCTCAATGGCAAATTCCATCGGCAGCTGTTGCATGACTTCCTTGCAAAAACCGTTGACAATCAGGCTGACGGCTTCTTCCTGTCCGATTCCGCGCTGCATACAGTAAAAAAGTTGTTCGTCGCTGATTTTGGACGTTGTCGCCTCATGTTCGATACAGGCGGTTTTGTTGCGGTTTTCAATATACGGCACGGTGTGTGAGCCGCAAGTCGTGCCAATGAGCAGACTGTCGCATTGTGAATAGTTGCGGGCATGGCTGGCTTTCGGCGCCACTCGAACCAGTCCGCGGTAAGTCTGGTTGGAAAAACCGGCTGAAATTCCTTTGGAAATGATTTTGGAAGAAGTGTTTTTGCCAATGTGAATCATTTTGGTACCTGTGTCGGCTTGCTGTTTGTTGTTGGTAATGGCTACGGAATAGAATTCGCCGACCGAGTTGTCGCCCTGCAGCACACAAGACGGATATTTCCATGTCACGGCTGAACCTGTCTCCACCTGAGTCCAAGATACTTTGGCATTGTCGCCGCGGCAGGCCGCTCGCTTGGTCACAAAGTTATAAACGCCGCCTTTGCCGTCTTTATCGCCGGGGTACCAGTTTTGAACGGTAGAATATTTGACTTCCGCATCTTTGTTAATCACAATCTCGACAATGGCGGCGTGCAGCTGATTCTCGTCGCGCTGCGGCGCCGTACATCCTTCCAGATAAGAGACATAACTCTCGTCGTCGGCCACAATCAGTGTACGCTCAAATTGTCCGGTGTTTTTGGCATTGATTCGAAAATAAGTCGAAAGCTCCATCGGACAGCGCACACCTTTCGGAATATAAACAAACGACCCGTCCGTAAACACGGCCGAATTCAGGCAGGCAAAAAAATTGTCGGTATAAGGCACAACCGAACCGAGGTATTTTTTTACCAATTCAGGATGTTCTTTGACGGCTTCGGAAATGGAGCAGAAAATAATCCCCTGTTCAGCAAGTTTGGCGCGATAAGTTGTGGCGACCGAAACGCTGTCAAACACGGCATCAACGGCAACCACGCCGGCTAGAGCTTCCTGCTCTTTGAGCGGAATTCCGAGCTTTTCGTATGTTTCCAGCAATTCCGGATCAACCTCGTCCAGACTTTTCGGCGCCGCTTTTTGTACTGGAGCGGAATAGTAATATAAATCCTGATAATCAATCTTGTCATAAGCCAGCTTGGCCCATGCCGGCTCTGTCATTGTCTGCCAAAATTCAAAAGCCTTCAGACGCCATTCCAACAGCCATTCCGGCTCGCCTTTCTTGGCGGAAATCAGCCGGATAATGTTTTCATTAAGGCCTTTGGGCGCAGTGTCGGCGGCAATATCCGTTACAAAGCCGTATTTGTATTTATCACCGCTTTCGTCAATGATTTGTGTCTGATTATCGTTCATTTTTCTTCCAGACTTTTTTCAAAGCCTGCTTCCCGTTATTAAAAAGATTAAATTTTGCAAACGCCACACTTTTAGCATAAAACGGATTCAAAGACAAGCCTTTTGCCAGCTGTCGGCAATATTCTTGACTTTGCGGCAGGGCATAATGCTCAAATTGCCGCAATTGCAAATAAATTTTTGTTTTATCAATCAAAGACAATTTATTTTCGTTCAAGCTTTTTTCAACTTCCCGTAATGTCATGGCTTCGTGTTTCTCCGGCTGACGATAAGCATAATCGTCCTCAATGTCTTTATAATCCGGAAAATTTTTTTTCATAAAGTTAAAGTTTTCCTTATATTCCAAAGAATTGTTCAACAGGCGCTTGATATAAGGCGGCGCTTTAACCGGCGTTCTGGCTTTAAGGTCACAGATATAATCGTTCAGTGAACTGTTATAAGCGTTTTCGATTCTAAAACTTTCAATATCGGCCATAAAAATGGCAAAGTCCTTCTGACTGCTGCGCAAAATCTTATTACGGTGCATTGTCCGGATGATATTGCGGGTTTCCGGTCGGTCGGCGCTGTTATGACCGAGCTTGTGCAGGCAGTCTTTGCAAAAGACGTGCATCTGGTTCATATCCGATTTTGTATCGTTAAGATAAGTGTAAATTAGTTCAAACGCTTCCGGAGATTTGATGTTGAAGGGATTGAGGATATTGCTTACAGGGTTGGTTTGCAGAAAAATCCCTTGAGAAGAAAACGTGTCAGAGCGCAGAGAAGCTTTAATAAGCTTCATAATTCCTCCGCTCAGAGCAGGGAACTTGACAGCGCTGAAAAACAGATTCCCGACGCAAGCAAACGGCAGCTTGCCGTTTTTTTTAAAAATCGGCAGCAATGCCTCGGTCAGCTTTGAATGACCGGCGGCGGCAGTTGACAGATAAAGCAAAACGCCGCGACGATGTTGTTCTGTCGATTCTTTTTCCACGCTTTCCAATATCTTTACCGTCAGCGGCATAAATTCCGGATTTGCTTCCGGCAGGATTGCTGTAATTTTGATAAGCTTTTCGGCCGCGCAGGAAAGAAAATCGTCATGATAAATCTGCCGGACGTCTTCCGCATTTTTGCCGTCCAGAGCAAAAAAAGCCATTTTTTGCGCTTTTGTATCGGGAATTTTTCTGATTTCCTGTTTAAACGCCGCAACCGTTGTCTTGTCTGGCGCGGGATTGTCTTTCAAAGCGGGAGATAGTAAAGCATCGGAAAAAATGTTTAGACAAGCGCTGTCTTTGGCGTTTTGCGTGGTAAAAGCCTGAGTAACGGATTTTACAAAAGGATTATGTTGTTTGTGAGAAATTCGGGACAACGCCTTTCCAAGAATTTCTGCGCTTTTTCTTGGATTCCTGTCTGTTTTGATAAAAGCGCAAATCATATCGGCACGCAAATCAGATTCGTAACACCAGCCGTCTGTCAAGGCTTGAATATGCTCACAATCAAGTTTGTGCCTGTGCTCAAAAACCAGCGGCAAAATAATCTTGGAAAGGTCTTCGTTGTGGTTGGCGCAGACGATTGCTCTGTCGGAATAACGGGAAAAAGCCGGAGATTCGGCCGCCAGATAATTAAAAATCTTTTCATAATCGGCAAAATCGTCAAACAGCCCGATACCGGAAGCGGACGCAAAATCAAAAATATCTTTCAGAACGATATCTGCCCGAAAATCTTTCAGAATATTCTGTGCTTTTTTAGATTTTTCCTGCCCCAAAATATGGAAAATCACGCATTTGGCGTCCTGACCAAGCAATTCTGTGGTTTTAATGTCTTTCTGTAAGTTTGGCAAATCAATTCTCCCTGCCTTTGACAAAATACTGCGGAATGTCAGGAAATCAAGCTTTTTCTGAATGTAAACAAAAATTAACTATCTTGTGATAGGACGTAAGATATGAAGAAGTATGCACTTTTGACATTAATATTGCTGATGTTGAGCGGCTGTTCTTATGACAGCGGCCGGATTCAGCTGTTTAATTATAACCTCTGGGGCAGTGGGCCGACACCGTCTTCCGTTGTGGTTCAAAAAGGTGATACCCTTTACAGCATTGCCCGCCGCTACGATCTGCCAATCAGAGAAATTATTGAGTTGAACGGTTTTCGTCCGCCTTACGGATTGCGCATAGGGCAGGTTGTCCAGCTGCCGAGCGCCCGTTATCATATTGTGGCCAAAGGCGACACGCTGTACAATATCTCCAAACGCTACAATGTTGACGTCAATTCCCTGAGTAAAACCAATGATATCAGTCCGCCATACAGTTTGGCCGTCGGACAACGACTGCAACTGCCTGACAGCATCGTCGGCGGAGAAATTCATGTCGCTTCGGCCGCACCGGCTGAAAAAAGCGTGTGGACGTCCAAAAAAACGAGTGCTTCCGCCTCTAAAAAAACTGCCCCTGTCAAAAAAACAATAACGGCAGAAAACACCTATACGCCGCCGACTAAAAATCGCAAAAGCAAGTTTATGTGGCCGGTCAGAGGTTCGGTAATCTCTAATTTCGGGCCGATAGCCAAAGGGCGCAACAATGACGGTATAAATATCAAAGCCGCCAAAGGAACGGCTGTCAAGGCCGCAGATAAAGGAACGATCGCGTATGCCGGCAATGAACTTAAAGGTTTTGGTAATCTGATTTTGATAAAACATGATGACGGCTGGGTCACGGCTTATGCGCATAATGAAAAGATTTTGGTGAAAAAGGGCCAGCGGGTTGCGCGCGGAGAAAAAATCTCAACAGTCGGTACAACCGGTGGAGTCGCTTCACCTCAGCTGCATTTTGAAATCCGTCAGGGCAAAAAAGCCGTCAATCCCAAATCTTATCTCGGATAGCATAAAATCTGCTTGCAAAAGTCACAGAGTCGTTTAATATGATACCCGCAGCCAAGAGATTGGCTGTGGTGTCTCAAAAACATCTCGATAAAAATCCGCTCCGGCGGAGTGTCCCGAAATAAGTGTACTTGTGCAGCGAATACGGACGACTGATTTATCGCAGTTTTTGAGCTCCGCCACCTTAGTTTCTAAGGTGGTTTTGTTTTAACAAAATCAAGGAGCTAAAAAGAAATGTTATCAAGAAAATATAGAAAAAAGTGGTATAAGACCTTCCGGAGTTATTGCAATAAAGAATTAAACCGGATAATGACGGAACAGGGTTTAACAAGTACGGAACTGGCGGACCATATAGATTTTATGGAAGGTCGGATAGAAAAATTAAGAAGAAATACCAGCCATATGAGAATGGAAGAATATGTTTATCTGTTTTCATTCTTGGATAAGGTATTTGAGATAAAACTTGTCGACGCCAAAGATGATCCTTGGCAGTAACAAAAAAGCGGGATTAATCTCCCGCTTTTTTATTCTTCCCCGAAAGCACAATCTCCCGTCCGGCACGGTTTGGGTGCCCTTTGCGAATGGCTTAGGTTTTGGAGCAAAAACCGAAAGTCCCACACATTTCCCCCTCTCATGAGTGAGAGGGGCGGGGAGAGTTGATTAGCCCGATTACCGAATGATTTCTTAGCTTTTGGCCCAAAGAGGCGAATATTAAGTACTGAGCCTTGGAACGTAGTGACCTTAACTTTGGGCTGAAAGCTTAGAAA
>CAKQRB010000004.1 GCA_934271195.1 uncultured Alphaproteobacteria bacterium
AGTTTGAAAAGCCAATCTGCATCGCAAATCAGAGCCAAGTTTACTTGGCTCAGCAGAGTATATTTCAAGGAAAAAGTATTCTGGTCACGGGGATACTTCGTAAGTAGCGTTGGTTTAGATGAAGAAAAAATTAAACATTATGTAGAGTTTCAAGGACGACAGGATTTAGGTCAGCTCCGTTTGGAGCTGTAAAGAAAAGGCACCTTTCGGTGCCTTTTCCTGAGAACCCCCAGTTTACTGGGGGATATCTATTTCTAAGCCGTAGTTTCTTGTGTTTTCAGCATAGCTTCGGGAGAAGCAATTCCCAGAAGATAAAGTTGCAGTTTCAAAATATCTCTGACCAACCGCGCCAGTTTGAGGCGGGAGCCCGCCAGTGCAGGCGTTTCAGCATTGACAATGGACGAGGCATTGTAAAAACTGCTGAAACTCTGTGCCAGCGTATAGGCATAATCGGCAATAATACTAGGCTCTTTGTCATTATGTGCCCGCATGATTGTGGCGTTTAACTGGGCAATTTTCAAAGCCAGATTGCGTTCTTCGGTATTAGAAATGACAATATTGCTCTCTTTAATGCTGCCGTCTTGTGCCTTGCGGATAATCGAGTTAATACGCGCAATTGCATATTGAATATACGGGCCGGTTTTGCCGTCAAATTTTGCAAAGTCCTCCAAGTCAAATACATAACCCGACGCAATATTGTTCTTCATATCCTGAAATTTGACGGCGCCGATGGTAATGTCGTCCACCAGCTTAGCAATGTCTTCTTTGCTGTAGCCCGGAGCACTTTCCGGAACGGATTTCCGAACGGTGTCTTTAGAGATTGCAATCAGGTCAGCCAGATTCATCACGCCTCCATCACGGGTTTTAAACGGCTTACCGTCTTTGCCGTTAACCGTACCAAAGCCGATATGCACAAGCTTTGTGTCCGGACAAATGCCAAGCATTTTCGAGGCTTCGAAAACCTGTTCAAAATGCAAAGACTGCCGTAAATCGGTCACATAAATAATTTCATCGGCTTTAAGATCGTCACAGCGCATTTTGATTGTGGCAATGTCTGTCGCCGCGTAAGTAAAGCCGCCGTCCGATTTTTCCAGAATAACCGGCGGTTTCGGTTTGTTGCTTTCTTCCAGCCGGATAATTTCTGCACCTTCGTCTTTTTCCAAAATGCCTTTGCCTTTGGCAATTTTCATAATCTCTTTGCACGTTTCGTGTGCGTCGCTTTCGCCGAGCCAAAGGTCAAAGTTCACGTCCAAATCGCCGTAAATCTCCTTGACTGCATCAACCGATACATCACGCAAATGTTTCCACAAGGCATGGTAACCGGTATGCCCGTCCTGAAATTTTGCGGTTATGATGCGGGCTTTTTCACGTGCGGCTTCGTCTTCTTTGCAACGGGCGGAAGCTTTTTTGTAAAGCTCTGTGACTTCGTTGACATTGTACGGGTGCTCAACCGGAAAACCGTCTGTCTTACTGTCATCAAAATAAGGCCAGTCAGGGTGCAGGTTTTCAATTTCTGAAATAATCATACCCATCGGTGTGCCCCAGTCGCCAAAGTGAACGTCGGAGATGACCTTGTTTCCGACAAATTTCTCTATCCTGCGTATGGATTCGCCGATAACGGCCGGCCGCAAATGCCCGATATGCATAAGTTTAGCCACGTTCGGGCCGCCGGAATCAATTATGATATTCTGTGGCGCGGCAACGCTGGCGCAGCCGAAACGCTTGTCCGCGCTGACTGAGTCCATGTTGTGCGCAATAAATTCGTTTTTAAGGGTAAGATTGATAAAACCGGGCCCGTCTACGGAAATTTTTTCAATGTCATTGTCCTGTTCCAGCTCGGCGGCAATCATCTGGGCGATTTCGCGCGGGTTTTTACGCTCGCTCTTGGCCAGAGCCAAAGCGCCGTTACACTGAAAATCGCTCAAATCCGGCCGGTCGGAATTTTTGACGGCGGCAAACTTCTTGTCCAGCCCCAGCTTGTCAAAAATAGCTTCAAATTTTTTATTAATAACGTTTTCTACGGACAAATCCATTTTATTTCCTCATTTTTTTAGTCTTAAAATCTGCAATAGTTATAGCGGATTTTTTCAAAAACTCAAGCGCCTAATTCACACATTTAAAATACAAATGGTTTGGCAGCAACAACTTGCAGGTAAAAAGTGTCTCTTTGACCAAAACGGCATGCGAACCGGTTTCCTGCTCTATGCATTCGGCATCGGCCAGCTTTTGGATTTCTTCAAAAGTTGAAGTCAGCTTGTTATAACAAATTGCCGGTGCTTCCGGTTTTGACGGCCCGACATAAAGCTCGGCCGCCGTCTGGGCATTTACATTGCGCCGTCGGTCAATATAGGGCGAAAGCTGCGAACAGGCATTGATAAGCATGCAGGCCGTCAAAATAAAACCGAATTTAAACCTAGACAATTTTAAAAACTCCATTAAATTAAAGATAAAATTTGCAGTAACTATAAATGAAGAAGTTAAAAATGAAAAGTCCAAATAACTATATTGGTGATGATAAATTTGCCAAACTGTTGGAACACTACAAATGCCCGATGCCGGTAGATGTTGTCAAAGCGCGTTTTGTTGGTTCAATCTGCAGCCCGAATTTAGAACTGCGCCCAACGGACGTAATTTCGTCTTTCTGGCCGGAAGGGCAGGAACCCCGACTGGAAACCAAAGAAGAAGCCGACTTGTTTTTTAAGTTTTTTATGGGGGCATGGGACGACGCGTTTGAAAAAGTCAAAAAAAATGATGTTAGATTTCCGCCGTTTAAAAAAGATTTGGAGAATCTGAAAGAAACGTGCCGCCGCCGTTTTAACATGTTGGAATGGGGCTTCGTCGAAGGTTTCTGGGGTGGAAAGCAGGATTTGAAAATTCCGGCTTATATTGCGGAGATTATCGATTCTCTGAGCGACGTGGCCGGATTGTATCAGGTCTTGCTGAAAAAACTTGACAAGAAGCCGGAATTGGATGAAATTGCAAAGACAATAAGCCACAGCGACAGTATGGCTGAAAAGGCAATTGGTTTTATTATTGAAAATTCGGTTCTGCCGCGGATAGAGAGCTTAAAACGCGAGGTAAATTAACCCGTTCTGACGTAATTGGAGAGATATAATGGATTTAATGGAAGGGCTGTTGAGCCGCCGTTCAATTAGAAAATACGCTGACAAACCGGTTGAGAAAGATTTGGTGAAGAAAATTATCAAAGCCGCGCAATATGCCCCGAGCGCGCACAATACTCAGCCTTGGGAGTTTTTGGTTATTGATGACAAAGAGCAGCTGAAACAAGTGCGTCATATCCAGCGCTCGGCCGCTTTTGCCGAGAATGCGCCTTTGGCGATTCTTGTTTGCGGCGATGAACAAAAAGCTTTCAGCCGAGAGAAAGAGGGCTGGAGCTATGTCGATATTGATTGCTCTGCCGCTACGGAAAATTTGCTGTTGGCTGCCCATGCCGAAGGGCTGGGAGCCTGCTGGTGCGGTGCGACGCCGATGACCAAACCGATTGCCGGCTTAAAGGAATATTTTAACCTGCCGGAAAACATCAAACCCTTTTCCATTGTGGTTATGGGCTACCCCGATGAGGAGTCGAAATTAAACGGCGAACGTTATAGTGAAGATCGCGTCCACTGGGGAAAATGGTAATCTTATTAAAAAAACGCTGCTTCGGCAGCGTTTTCAGCTTTTTTTATTTTATTGTCATTCTCGGGCTTTGATCCGGAAATCTATAAAAAGGCGCAGACTTCCTATTTGATTCCTCATCTGCAGGGGACGCGGCCGTAAGAGTCTTCAAAGCGCACAATGTCGTTTTCATCTAGATTTTCTCCGGTCTGAATTTCAATAAACTCCATATCCTGCTGCGTGTTGTTTTGAATCCGGTGTTTGGTTTCTGCGGGAATATAAACAGATTCGTTTGCTTTTTTCACAATCTTATCATTTCCCAGCGTCACCAACGCTTCGCCGCGGACAATAATCCAGTGTTCGGCACGGTAATGATGCAACTGCAAAGAAAGAATATTCCCCGGTGTAACGCAGATTTTTTTGACACAGTAACCGTCGCCGGCATCGAGCACTTCCCATGTTCCCCACGGACGGGTGTCTTTTTGCCCGCGGGCATATAAATTAACCATTATTTTAATCCTCCGGTATAAAATTACACTTGATGAAAAGAAATATAGGCAATATAACTAAACGTGCAAGAATAAAATAGTTTGGCGGTAGAAAAATATGCAGTCACCGGTAGTCAATCAGGCCATAGATATCCTGCGGTTGCTCAGACAAGTAACCGAAGGACAGGATGCCATTTCGGCAAAGCTGGAAAAAATAGTACAAATCATCGCGGAAAAAATGAATGCCGACGCCGCTGCCTGCTATGTTGCCGTTGATGATTATACCTTGGAGCTTTTTGCCTCCTGCGGTTTTAATAACGGTGTTTCTCATAAAATTTCCATGCGCTTTGGCGAAGGTCTGGTCGGCGAAGTCGCTCAAAATAACCGCTACGTCGCGGCCGTCGATGCTTGGAAACATCCGAAGTTTTCTTATAAACAAGAACTTGGAGAAGAAGAGTATAAATCTTTTCTCGGCGTTCCTCTGATTCGTTGGAGTCGGTCTATCGGCGTTTTGACAATTCAGAGTCGGGAAGCGCATGAATATACCCAGCTTGAAATAGACATTATGGAAACAATCGCTATGATCCTGAGTGAAATGATTGCTTCCGAAGAAATGTCCGAATATAAAAAAATGCTGATAAAAGAGCGCGGCATTATTGACAAAGAAAAAAGCAAAGGTTTGAGCCTGAGCAAAGGCTACGGTATGGGTTCGGCCGTTGTGCACCGCCGCCGTCGAACCGTAACAAAAATTTTTGCCGAGGACAAAGACAAAGAACTTCACCGTTTGGAAATTGCCTATCGGCAGATGAATGAAGATTTGGAAAAAAAGTTTACGTCAACCCAGCTGGGTATTGGCGAGCATGTGGAGATTCTTGATGCTTATCGGATGTTTGCACAAGATAAAGGCTGGTATAAAAAAATTGCCGGCAATGTTCAGGGCGGCTTAACGGCCGAGGCCGCGGTCGAGCGCGCTTACGAAGACATGTGGAACCGACTGTCCGCCACAACCGATACCTATCTCAAAGAGCGCCTTCATGACCTGCGCGATGTTTCTGACCGCTTGCAGTCTTATCTGAGCGGCGATTTCGGCACGGTTGAAAAAGTTGATGACAACGACATTATCGTAGTTGCCCAAACCATGGGACCGGCGGACTTAATGGATTATGACTATACCAAAATCCGCGGCCTGATTATTGAAGACGGTACCCCGACAATGCACGTTGCCATTGTTGCCCGTGCGCTGGGGATTCCTGTTGTTGCCAAAATAAAAGGCATTTTTGAAGAGATAAAAACCGGAGAACTGGTGGCTGTTGACGGTAATGACGGCTATGTCTACCGCAATCCGTCACAGCAGGTGCAAAATAAGTTCAAAGCCCAAATATTAGAAAAACAAAAGCTGCTGCAAAAGCTTTTGGAACTGCGCAAAAAACCGTCAAAAACGCTGGATAACGTCAAAATCAGCCTTTATATCAACGTCGGTCTTTCTTTCGATCTGGATTATATTGAAACGACCAATTGTGACGGTATCGGCTTGTATCGTACCGAAATCCCGTTTATGGCTTCCGAGAATATGCCGGATGTTGAACGGCAGGTTGGTTACTATCGCGAGCTGATGGACAAGGCCGGTAACCGCAAGGTTATCTTTCGCAGTCTGGATGTGGGCTCGGACAAGCTTTTGCCTTATTGGAGCAACATGGGCGAAGAAAATCCCGCCATCGGTTGGCGATCGATTCGTATTACGCTTGACCGTCGGGCGATTCTGCGCAAACAGGTAAGGGCTTTTCTGCGAGCAGCCGCCGGTAAAGAGCTGAACGTAATGTTTCCGATGATCTCCAATTTAAGCGAGTTTGAAGAAGCCAAAGAAACCCTGATGTTGGAGCTGGAAAAAGAAAAACGCAAAGGACATGAAGTTCCTGAAAAAGTCAATGTCGGGCTGATGATAGAAGTGCCGGCCATTGTTTTCCAATTGGACGAGATTCTGCCCAAAGCCGATTTCATTTCTATCGGAACCAATGATCTGGCGCAGTTTGCTTTTGCTTGCGATCGCGGCAATCCGCGTCTGACCGAGCGTTATGACGTTCTCTCCGCACCGTTTCTGAGTATGATGGAAACAATTGTCAGCAAGGCTGACAAATACGGCGTTTATTGCTCCGTCTGCGGTGAAATGGCCGGCAGTCCGATTGAGGCTATGGCGCTGATAGGGCTGGGATACCGCAATCTTTCAATGTCCGGTTCGTCTTTCGGACGAGTCAAAAGCATGGTGCGAAGCATGAATGTGGCCGAAGTTTCCGATTATGTGCGAACCTTACTGAAATCGGGCAAAAAAAGCGTCCGCCCGCAATTAATTTCCTATGCCTACGATCACGGTATTGAAATCTATTAAAAAATGTGCAACAATCAGCTGAAATTACCAAAAAGGGGATAAAGTTGTGACCGAAAAATCAAAAAAGACTGAACAAAACACCAAAATCACAGAAGCACCTGTCGTTGCAGACAAGGAAAACGATAAAATCGGCGGAATCCTGAAACAGGCGCGCCTGAGCAAAGGGAAGAAAATTCCCGAAGTCGCTCAAACATTGTGTATTCGCAAAGCCTATCTTGAGGCCATTGAAGCCAACGATTATGAAAAAATCCCCGAGGCTCCTTACGGTATCGGTTTTATCCGTTCTTATGCCGACTATCTGGGGCTGAACAGCTCGCTGATTATTCAAAAATACAAAGAGGAATCCGAGCCGGAAACCGTCGGAAACGAAAATGGCGGCTATCAGCCGGAACCGCAGACCGAAGCTGCCGTTCCGAACCGTAAATATCTCACAATCAGCCTGCTGGCGATTATTGTCGTTTATGCTGCATGGTATTTTTATAACAGCTACAAGAGCCTGCCGCTGGCTGATGTCTCTGAGGCTGAAAAAGAAACTGTCAGCGATGAAATACCTGTTGATGAAGCGCAATACCCGCTGGTGGTTGAAGACTTCGCCATGAATGCCGAAGAGTCAGAAATGGCACAGCCGACGGAAGAACCCCTGCCGGTTATTGAACCCGCTCCGGTTGAAGACAATGCGCAGGTCAATGTAACGGAAGCTTCTTTTGTTGAACCGGCGGTGCAGACAGAACCGAAAAAAGAAAACAAATCCGCGGAAACAGAAGTTGCTCCGGCAGAAAATAAAGCTGTGTCCGAACCGGTTGCAGAAGTCAAACCCGCCGCGGTCGGAAAATCAAATATTGTTTTCCAAATCAAAAAAGAAACTTGGATTGAGGTCAAAACGGCAGACAAGCTCTACCTGAGCAAAGTTTTGTACGCCGGCGATTCTTATGCTTTGCCCAAAGTCAAAGGACTGATTGTTTCAATTGGCCGCTTTGATGGGGTAGAAACTTTGATTGGCGGACAGGTCGTAGACTTCTTGCCCAAAGACCGCAAAATGAACATCAATCTGGATGAAGCGCTGGAAAAAGTTAACCGGAAGCTTTAGAAAACAAATCGGACAAACAAGAAAATAGCTGGCCGCAGGGGAGCTATTTTCTTTTGTGTTAACAATCGGACAAAATATATGACTAATCATACGCCGCAAATTATTCGTCGCCAATCCCGCAAAATCATGGTAGGCAACGTCGCTGTCGGTGGCAATTCTCCGATAACGGTACAATCCATGACCAACACTCTGACCTCGGATGTCAAAGCCACAATCGAACAAATTCAACGTCAGGAAGCCGTAGGCTGTGATATCACCCGCTGTTCCTGTCCGGACGAAGATTCGGCGCGTGCTCTGAAAAAAATCACCAAAGCTGTGAATATTCCGGTCGTGGCTGATATTCATTTTGACTATCGACTTGGAATTCTGGCCGCCGAAAACGGTGCGGCCTGCCTGCGCATTAATCCCGGAAATATCGGCGGGGCAGAGCGTGTTAAAGCGGTTGTGAAAGCAGCCAGAGATTACGGTTGTTCGATTCGTATCGGAGCCAATGGCGGTTCGCTGGATAAGCGGCTGTTGGAAAAATACGGCGAACCTTGCGCCGATGCCTTGGTCGAAAGCGCGATGGAACAGGCTAAAATGCTTGAGGATAATGACTTTCGCGAATTCAAAATCAGCGTGAAGTCATCTAATACGCTGATGATGATTGAAGCTTATAAAAAACTGGCAGCCGCCTGTGATTATCCGTTGCATTTGGGCGTGACCGAAGCCGGCGGGCTGCGGGCGGGAACAATCAAATCGGCAATGGGTATCGGCGCATTGCTTATGGCCGGTATCGGCGACACGCTGAGAGTTTCGCTGACTGCTGACGTTGAAGAAGAAGTCAAAGCCGGATTTGAAATTTTGAAAGCGCTGGATTTGCGCCATCGCGGCATTCGTATTATCTCCTGCCCGACCTGTGCCCGCCGCGGCTATGATGTACAAAAAACAGTCGAGGCTTTGGAAGAACGTCTGGCGCATATTGCCAGACCTTTGACTTTGGCAGTCATGGGTTGCGTTGTCAACGGCCCCGGAGAAGCTGGTCATGCCGATTTTGGCGTTTGTGGCGGCAAAGGCGGCGATAATATGATTTTTGTTGACGGCAAGCCCTCTCATAAGGTAAAAAGTGAAAACATTGTAGAAGAACTGGTTCGTCTGGTTGAAAATAAAGTTAGTTAGGAATAAAAAAATATGAATTTTGCAGAAAAACTCGCAAATGTGGTTAACCGTTACGAGGAACTGGAAGCCTTGATTGTCAGCCCCGGATTAAATTCTGATGACCTTGTAAAAATGAACAAGGAAATTTCGCAGCTGGCACCGGTTGTTGAAAAAATCCGCAATTATAACCATGCCGAGGCCAATATGAACGATGCCAAAGCCATGATGGAAGATTCCGATCTTGACAAGGAAATGCGAGAAATGGCCGAAGCCGAGTTCTATGAGCTGAAAGACAAGCTTCCCGAGCTGGAGAAAGAAATCAAAATCGCTCTGTTACCCAAAGACGAAGATGACGAGAAAAACGCAATTTTAGAGGTTCGCGCCGGCACCGGCGGTGACGAAGCCGCATTGTTTGCCGCCGTCTTGTTTGAAATGTATCAGCGCTATTCGGCAACACAGGGCTGGAAGTTTGAGATCTTAGATGCCGATGAAAATGGTCTGGGCGGCTACAAACAAGCCTCGGCCAAAATTACCGGCAAAGACGTTTTTGCCAAATTAAAGTTTGAATCCGGCGCCCACCGCGTTCAGCGCGTTCCGGTAACGGAATCACAGGGGCGTGTTCATACGTCGGCCGCAACCGTTGCCGTTTTGCCCGAAATTGAAGAAGTTGATATGTATATCAATCCGGCGGATTTGAAAATTGACGTCTACCGCGCTTCCGGCGCCGGCGGCCAGCATGTTAACCGGACGGAGTCCGCGGTTCGTATCACCCATATTCCGACCGGCGTAGTTGTGCAATGTCAAGATGACCGCTCGCAGTTTAAGAATAAGGAAAAGGCAATGAACCACCTGCGTGCTAAGTTGTATGATATGCAAAAAGAAAGCATTGATTCCGCTTATTCTGAAAAACGCAAACTGCAAATCGGCAGCGGCGATCGCAGCGAACGGATTCGGACTTATAACTACCCGCAGGGGCGCGTGACCGATCATCGTATTAACCTGACGCTCTATAAGCTGGACGAGGTCGTTTCCGGCGATGCTCTGGATGAGATTGTTGAGGCGCTGGTTATGGAAGATCAGGCACAAAGATTGTCTGAACTGGATTGATTTTTTCGCTTACAAAAGCTTCAGATTCATTTAATATAACACCCGCAGTCCAGAGACGGGCTGTAGTGTCTGGAAAACATCTTGAAAACAAAATTCCGCTCCGGCGGAGTGCGGTCAAATAAGCGTGCTTGCACGATGAATAGCCGTGACTGCATTTTCACAGTTTTCTAGCTCCGCCACCTTAGTTTTTAAGGTGGTTTTGTTTTAATCAAAATAGTGGAGCTAAAAATGTTATCAAGTTTTTAGGCCATATTAAACTCTCTCTTTTGTCATTGCCGGACTTCGATCCGGCAATCCGTCTCACAACCGGCACAGTTTCTGTTTCTTCATAGATTCTCTGGTGTAAATTCCCGTAAGCGGATCCCTTGGCACTGACAAACCGATCGCTCAGGCCGTTGCCTGTGGATTCTTGGGTCGCAGCTCGAGAATGACATTGCCTTGAAGCCCAACTCTATGAAGAAAACAAAACCAGAAAATTAAAAAGGAAAATGAGAAAAAGAAGGTGGGAGCGGAGATAAGAGAAAGGAAGGAGAGGGAGGAAAATTTGAAAGAAAAATATAACAGAAGAAAAGAGAGAGAAAATTGCTTTTTTTTATTGAGTCCGCTTACTAAAACCGCTATGATGAACGCAATAAAAATTTATAACTGCGCAAAATAAATGTCTGAGCCCAAATTTGTACATTTGCGGGTGCACACCGCTTATTCTCTGTCCGAAGGCGCTATGCCCGTGCCTAAGCTGATTCACAAACTGCATGATCAAGGCGTTGCGGCTGTTGCGGTGACTGATACTGCCAACATTTTCGGCGGCAAAGCATTTTCCAAATATGCCTCGGACGAAGGAATAAAACCGATTCTCGGAGCCCAGTTCTATCTTCGCAATCCCGATTCGCAAGACCTGTTAAAATGCAAAGGCCGCATAGTTGAGCCGGACAAAATTGTTCTTCTGGTCATGAATGCCGAAGGCTACGGTAATATTATGCATCTGATGAAACGTGCTTATCTGGATTTGCCCAGCCCGCAGGAAAAGCCGCAGATAACGCTGGCGGATCTGGAAAAGTTTAATGCCGGACTGATAATGCTGACCGGCGGGGTCGAAGGGCCGCTTGGTCGTTTGTTTCTAGAAAACCGCGCGCAGGAAGCAGAAAACACGCTGCAGGAACTGCAAAAATATTTCGGCGACCGGTTATATATGGAAATTGCCCGTATCGGATTGGAAGAAGAACAAAAAACCGAAGACAGGTTCATCGATTGGGCTTATAAATACAATATCCCTCTGGTCGCCACCAACGAGGCTTTTTTCTTTGATACCGATATGTATGAGGCGCATGATGCGCTGGTGTGCATTGCCGCCGGCGAAGTCGTTGCCAACCCCAACCGCAAACGCTTTTCGCCGAACAACCGGTTACGCTCGCAGGACGAAATGGTCGGGCTGTTCAAAGACCTGCCGGAAGCGGTGCAGAATACCGTTAATATCGCCGTGCGCTGTAACTACCTTTCGTCTAAGGTTGATCCTTTGCTGCCGATTTTTGAATGTCCTGACGGCAAAACGCAGGATGACTATATTGACGAACAGGCTCATCTGGGCTTGCGCAAACGTATGGAAGCCACGGTTTATACGCCGGAGATGACGGAAGAAGAACGCAAAAAGATTGACGAAGAATACTACGCGCGTCTGGAATATGAATTAAGTGTTATCAAAAAAATGGGCTTCCCCGGCTATTTCTTGATTGTGTCGGACTTTATTCAATGGTCTAAAGATCACGGAGTTCCTGTCGGGCCGGGGCGTGGTTCCGGTGCCGGATCAATTGTGGCGTGGTCGCTCCGCATTACGGACTTGGACCCGATGAAACTAAATTTGCTGTTTGAACGTTTCTTAAATCCGGAACGTGTCAATATGCCTGACTTTGACGTTGACTTTTGTCAGGAAAACCGCGGCAAAACTATTGAATATGTGCAAAATAAATACGGTTTTGACCATGTGGCGCAAATTATCACCTATGGTAAGCTGCAGTCCAAAGCGGTGATCCGCGACGTTGCGCGTGTCTTGCAAATGCCTTATTCTCAGGCTGACCGCATCAGTAAAATGATACCGCCCGGTGTTCAGGGCAAAAATCCGACTTTGCAGGAATCTCTTGATCAGGTGCCGGAACTTGAAGAAATGCGCGTAAATGATCCGCAGGTCAACAAGCTGTTTGATATTGCCATGAAACTTGAGGGCCTGTACCGCCATTCCGGCGTGCACGCGGCCGGCGTTGTGATTGGTGACCGCCCTCTGGAAGAGCTGACCCCGTTATATAAAGATCCGCGTTCCGATATGCCGGTCACGCAGTATGACATGAAATTTGTTGAAGAAACCGGACTGATTAAGTTTGACTTTTTGGGCTTAAAAACGCTTACTGTTATTCAACGCGCCGTCGACTGGGTTAAAAAAGACTACGGCGTTGAATTAATTATGAGCGATATTCCGCTTGATGATAAAATCACTTATGAGCTCATGCAGCGCGGCGATACAATCGGCGTCTTCCAGTTTGAATCTGCCGGTATGCAGGACGTTCACAAACAAATCAAACCTGACCGTTTTGAGGACTTGATCGCTATCGTGTCTTTGTATCGTCCGGGGCCGATGGACAATATTCCGAGCTATATCCGCCGCAAGCACGGCGAGGAGAAGATTACCTATCTTCATCCCGACCTTGCGCCGATTCTTGATGAAACCTACGGCATTATGGTCTATCAGGAACAGGTTATGAAAATTGCGCAGGCTCTGGGCGGCTATACCATGGGCGGCGCGGATAAGCTGCGTAAGGTTATGGGTAAAAAAATGCGCGATGAGATTCCGAAACAGCGCAAGATGTTTACCGAAGGCGCCGTTGCCAAAGGCATTGATGCAGATGTCGCCACCAAAATTTTTGACCAGATGGAAAAATTTGCGTCCTATGGTTTTAACAAGTCGCACGCCGCGGCCTATTCGCTGATTTCATACCAGACGGCATATTTAAAAGCCCATTATCCGGTAGAATTCATGTGCGCCATCATGGCTTTTGATATTACCAATACCGACAAACTGCTCTTTTATAAAGAAGAATGCAAAAAAATGGGCATTAAGGTCTTGCAGCCCGATATTAACAAATCAGGCGCGGACTTTACGGTGGAAGACGGCAACATCCGCTACGCGCTGGCCGCGATTAAAGGCGTGGGCATGGCCAATATGAAGGTGATTGAGGAGATTCGCGAACAGGGCGGGCCGTTTAAAGACATTTCGGATTTCATCCACCGTATGCCGCTGGCCAACAGCAACCGCCGCCAGCTTGAAAATATGATTAAAGCCGGCGCTTTTGATTGTCTGGAAAAGAACCGCGGCAAACTCTTTGCCAATGTTGATACGATTATGCAGCATATTTCTTCCGCCAATGAGCTGAAAACCAGCTCACAGTCTTCGTTGTTCGGAGTGGAAGAATTGCAGTCAAAAGTCAAACTGGCAGAAAAAACTGACTGGCCGGAGTTGGAAAAACTCAAGCTTGAGGCCGAGGCCGTCGGCTTTTATCTTTCAGCTCATCCGTTGGACATCTATCGTACCGGCATGGAACGTCTGGGAGTCAAAAGTTGTGCCGAAGTTTTCAGTAGCATTAAGGTCGGCGATACGGTGCGTGCCAAATTGGCCGGCTGTGTCAGCACTTTCCAAAAACGCATCAGTAAAAACGGCAATAAATACGCTTTTCTCGGCTTGTCAGACGCTTCCAGCGGTTTTGAAGGAATTTTGTTTTCCGATTTGCTGGCAAAATATGAAGATACAATTAATTCCGGTTTGCCGCTTTTGGTTGGCGTGACGGTTGAAAAACAGGAAGAGGGCGCCAATCCTCGGGTTATGATTAACTCGGTAGAAACTTTGGATCAGGCCATTGCCGAGGGTGTAAACGGTTTGGTTATCGGCTTAAACAGCGTTGAGGCCGTTGCTCCGCTGAAAGAAATTCTGCGCCATGATAGAAACGGCGTAAATAAGATATATTTAAAACCAGAGAATAATGACTGGGATATTCGTATCCAACTGGCTGGCGGCTATGCTTTTGCCAATGATATATTGAGCAAAATCCGCGGTCTTCCCGGCATTTCTTATGTAAAGGAGCTGTAAGATGGCAAATATTTTTAACAAATTCTGTTCCTTGGCCAACCAGAGTTGTCCGGACTCGTCTGCCGACGACAATAAGAAATGGCCTAAAATCAAATTCTTGCCGCTGTTGCTTGATCCGTTTCGTTTTTTTATTGATTCTTTTGGCGGCTTTCTGGGGCTGGCCTTTTTGTTTGGCGGTATTATGGCATTAATCTCTTGCGCCGCCGGTTTTCCCGTTATTTGTTCGCTGAAAAGAGGCGATGAGGTTTTTTACTGCTCCTCATCTCTTGGGTTTTATGCGCTGGGACTGCTGCTGAAACTGCTTCTGGGCGTGCTGTTTATGGTAAGTTGGCAACGGCAGATGTCAGAAAGAAAAAAATTGTCTTGGCGGGAAGTTTTCAGACCCGGAAAAAAGTTTGCCGTGACTTTGCTGACAGTGCTTGGCTTTTTGGGTTTGTTTATTTTTCCGCTGGTTTCTTTCTTCTATCTGGCGGGGCGTGTTCCTAATCCGGATTGGCGGGTGGAAGCGGCGGTGTTTGCCTTTTTCTTTTTTCTGTTTATTATCCCGCTGTTCGGAATGCGGATGTTGCCGCTGTTGTCGGCGGCGGCCGAAGGTGATGTCGGCTTGGGTTGGCGGGAAATCTGGCGCAAGACTTCAGGGGCAAATCTGAAAATTTTGATTGTCTTGTTCATAATGCTTTTGCTTTTTGTTTATCTGTCCGGCGCCTTGCTGGGCGGTTATGTCGATGCTGAAATCGCACATCCGTTGTATGTTGCCTTTTCTTCGGAATTTATATATGATTTTTTAATCTTAATAGCCGTCGCCTGGATAATGGGTCTGAGCTATAGTTTAAAATTATTTTTGCGTGGAGAAAATTGCCATGAATAAAGAACCGATAATTGTTTTGCCTTGGCTCGAATGCCTGAGCCGCAGCTTTGGCTATTTTTTGATTAACCTGAAGACGGTGCTGGCCATTGTCGTTCCGGGGTTGCTGGTCGTAGCTTACGAGGCTCTGTTCGGAACACCGCTGTTTTGCTCCATGGCGCAGATAGAAAATTGTACGGCCGCGCCGTCGGCTTATATGGGCGTAGTGGCGCTGACAACTTTGTTTTCGGCTTATATCATAGTTGCTTTTGCCCGCTTCGTGATTTTGAAAGACCGACCGCGGTCGTTTGCTTTTCGTTTTGGCATCAGGGAACTGAAATTCTTGGGCTACCAGCTGGCAATAGACGTTATTCCTGGCGTTGTCTTTGGACAAATCCTCGGCGCGATGGTTTTTTATACAAACAGACATCAGGACATTTGGTCAAAACAATTGTTTCTGTTGGTAATGATAGGAATTCTTGTTGCCATGATTATATTGTCGCGACTGAGCCTTGTTTTAAGCGGTGCCGCGGTTGATAATGAAAATATGAAGCTGAAAAAGTCTTTTGAAATCACCAAAGGAAATTCAAATAAAATATTTTGGGGCTATATTGTAATGTCGTTGCCGATAATTTTTCTGATGACTTTGCTGGGTGTCGCAGGTAATCTGGTCACGGACAGCCTGTTGCTGAGATTATGCTTCTCTGCCGTGTTTTTGTTGCTTATATACTTGAACGTGGCCGTAAAAATGTCTTTTAACGCCCATCTTTATCAATATTTTGTGTATTTTGATAATAAACGAATGGAAGATGCCGAAGTCAAAGCGCTGGAAGAATAACAGCGCTTCACCTTCTCCTTCACCTTCTCCTTCACCTTCTCCTTCACCTTCTCCTTCACCTTCTCCTTCACCTTCTCCTTCACCGTCTCCTTCTCCTTCTCCTTCTCCTTCTCCTTCTCCTTCTCCTTCTCCTTCTCCTTCTCCTTCTCCTTCTCCTTCTCCTTCTCCTTCTCCTATATTCCTCTGCGGAACTCGCGTTTTTTCCTCACTCTCACTCCTCTCCTACTGCCAAGTTCCACCTCCCATACCCCATACCCCATACCCCATACCCCATACCCAATACCTAATACCCAATACCCAATACCCAATATTCCCCCTGCCAAGCCAATTCCGATGTCCCCGCCATCCGCTTTTTCCCGTCAGTCTCCCCCCAAAAAAATCCGCTTGCAAAAGTCATAGATTCGTTTAATATAATACTCGCAGTCCGGAGACGGACTGTGGTGTCTCAAAAACATCTCATGATTTTCCACTTCTTGGTGGAGTGCCTAAAATAAGCGTGCTTGTACGACGAATAATGGCGACTGTTAATCATGCAGTTTTTGAGCTCCACCACCCTTGTTTTAGGGTGGTTTTGTTTTAACAAAATAGTGGAGCTAAGAAAATGTTATCAAGAAAATATAGAAAACACTGGCGTAAGAACTTCCGTACTTATTGCAATCAGGAATTAGACCGGATAATGACGGAACGGGGTTTAACAAGCGCCGAACTGTCTAATCACATAGACTTTCTGGAAGGACGAATAGAAAAGCTGAGAAGGAATACGGAGAGCCTGCGTATGGACGAATATGCCTACTTGTTCTCCTTTTTCGATAAGGTGTTTGAGATTAAATTGTCCGACGCCCGAACCTCTCCATGGCAATAAGAAAAAAAGCGGGATTAACTTCCCGTTTTTTTCATCTTTGTCATTGCCGGACTTTGATCCGGCAATCCATCTTACAACCGGCACTCTGTCTGTTTCCTTATGGATTCTCGGGTGTAAATTCCCGCAAGCGAGCCCCTTTCGTCCCGTAGGGTTCGAACTTCACGCCCGAGAATGACAGTGCCTTGAAGTACCATTCCCCTCAAGCTTGAGGGGCTGGGGGAGTTGATTAGCCCGATTACCGAATGATTTCTTAGCTTTTGGCCCAAAGAGGCGAATATTAAGTACTGAGCCTTGGAACGTAGTGACCTTAACTTTGGGCTGAAAGCTTAGAAAATGAGGTTGGGCTTGACTTTTGCTTACTTTTGGTCAAGCAAAAGTAAGAAAGAAGAAATCCCAACTCTATGAAGAAACCAAAACCCGAAAATAAAAAAGGAAAGGCCGCGGCAAACGGGACAAAGGGGCGGGAGAAAAAAGGAAAGTCGCGGGGAGGGAAAACGAAAAATATGTATTTCTACATTTTTATGGTTGAGAAAAGCGTTATTTGGTGTATAGTAACCACGAAAATTTTTAATAAATAGGAGAATACAATGTTCATTAGTGACGCTTTTGCACAAGTTTCCGGCGCAGCCGCGCCGGCAGGGTCAATGGCCGGAACTTTCATTCAGCTCGGGCTGATTTTCTTGATTTTTTATTTCTTGTTGATTCGTCCGCAGCAAAAGAAAATCAAACAGCATGAAGCAATGGTCAGCGCTTTGAAAAAAGGTGATCGTATCATTACCGGCGGCGGAATTTATGCAAAAGTCGTCAAAGCTGATGATCCGATGGATTTGACTGTTGAGATTGCCGAAGGCGTTAATGTGGTCGTCAATCGTGCCACTGTACGTGAAGTCCTGACGGCCGAGTTGTTGAAAGCCGCTCTGGAGGCCAAGTCAAAAATGCTTGATAAGGCGGCAAACTCTAATAAGAAAAACAAAAAATAAGAAAGCAGCAAGATGTATAAATTATCACAAACCAGAATAATGATTATTATCGGCATCTGCCTTTTGGGAATTTTCTTTTCGATTCCCAATCTGATGCCGGACAAAGCGGCTTCGCTTCCCAGCTGGTGGCAGCCGGTAAACCTCGGATTGGATTTGCAGGGCGGCTCCAATCTGCTTTTGGAAGTCAAAATTGATGATGTTCTGAAAGAAAAAATGGATTCGATAGAAGACGGTATCCGTCAAACACTGCGTGAAAACAAGATTCGTTATCAAAGCCTTAAGGCTACGCCGACGACTGTTCAGGTCAAAATTGAAAATCTGAATGCCCGCAATAAAGCCGCTTCTTTGTTCCGCAAACTGGACAAAGACTATGATGTCAAAGAAGAAGCTGATGGCTTGCTCGTGCTCTCTTATAATGAAATGGCTTTAAACAAGCTCAAAAGCAAGGTTGTTGACCAGTCTATTGAAATCGTCCGCCGCCGTATTGATGAATTGGGCACCAAAGAACCTGTCATTCAACGTCAGGGAGCCGATCGTATAGTTGTTCAGCTGCCGGGGCTGCAAAATCCCGAATATGTCAAAACCTTGCTCGGCAAAACCGCAAAGCTGAGCTTCCATCTGGTAGACAGCCGCAGTTCTGCGTTGGACGCCCGCCGCGGTATGATTTCCAATTCTTCCAAACTGGTTAAAGGCGCAGAAGGCGAAAATTATGTTCTGGGACGCAAAGCCATCGTAACCGGAGAACATCTGGTTGACGCTCAAGCCAGCTTTCAGGATCGGGAGCCCGTCGTAAGCTTCAAATTTGATACTTTTGGCGGTAAGAAATTTGGCGAAGTGACCAAAAACAATATCGGCGAGCGTCTGGCAATTGTCTTGGATAACGAGGTCATTTCGGCCCCGACAATTCAAAGCGCCATTTTGGGAGGTAGCGGTATTATCAGCGGTAGCTTTACTGCAAAATCGGCAAATGATCTTGCTCTGTTGCTGCGATCCGGTGCATTGCCTGCGCCTTTGGAAGTTTTGGAAGAACGGACTGTTGGCGCTGGTTTGGGAGCTGATTCCATCTACGCCGGTGCGGTCGCCTGTGTGATTGGCCTGATTGCCGTTGTGGCGTTTATCATTGCGGCTTATGGCCTGTTTGGTATTTTCACGACCATTGCCGTCTTTACCAACCTGTTTTTGATGTTGGGTATTCTGAGTTTTATCGGCGCCACGCTGACTCTGCCCGGAATTGCCGGTATTATCCTGACAATCGGTATGGCTGTCGATGCCAACGTCTTGATTTTTGAACGGATGCGGGAAGAAGTCAAAGCCGGACGCTCTCCGCGTGATGCTGCAGATGCCGGCTTTACCGAAGCTTGGACGACAATTGTGGATTCCAACCTGACAACTCTGGTTGCCGCCATTGTTTTGTTTTATTTCGGAACCGGTCCGGTTCGCGGCTTTGCCGTAACTTTGGCAATCGGTATCGCAACCTCTATGTTTACGTCGGTAACCGTAACCCGCGTTATTATTGCCACCTGGCTGAATAAGGCAAAACCGACCAAACTGCCGATTATGTAAGGATAAGAAAAATGAGAATTTTTAGTTGGATTACCAAAGATACAAACATAAACTTTATGGGAGCCAAGAAGCTAACTTATGCAATTTCAATTATATGCTTTTTGCTGTCGGTTGCGCTGATTACCGTCAAAGGGTTTAACTTCGGTATTGATTTTTCTGGTGGTATTTTGATGGAAATCAAAAGCGAACAGCCGCTTGATCTGACAGAAATCAGAAACAAGCTTGAAAGTGTTAATGTCGGGGAGATCAATCTTCAGACAATCGGTGATAAAGGCAATGAACTTATGATTCGTGCCGAAGCCGACAATCTGGATGAAGAAGCCCAGCGGATTGCCGTTAAAAACATTAAAGAAGTTTTAGGCAACGACATGGAATACCGCCGGATTGAAACTGTTGGCCCGCAGGTCGGTGATGAACTGAAGATTGCCGGTACCATTGCTTCTCTGATTGCTATTCTGGCCATTTCAGCTTACATCTGGATTCGTTTTGAATGGCAGTTTGCGCTTGGAGCGTTGCTCGGCTTGTTCCATGACATAATTATCACGCTTGGTCTGTTATCTTTGTTTGACATGGACTTCAGCTTGACAACCATTGCAGCTATTCTGACTTTGGCCGGTTATTCGGTAAATGATACTGTTGTGACTTATGATCGTATTCGGGAAAATCTGCACAAATTTACCAAAATGCCGCAGGACTCTCTGTTGAACAAGAGCATCAACGATATTTTCTCACGCACGTTGCTGACTGGTTTCAGTACCATCTTGGCCGCGCTGGCTCTTTTGGTCTTTGGTGGCGATACGTTGCGCAGTTTTGCCTTTACCATTGTCTGGGGCGTAATTGTCGGAACCTATTCTTCTATTTATGTTTCGGCGGTTATTCTGGACTTGTTTGATTTGCGCAAAACGCAAGAAAACTCTCAAAACGTCAATCCTTTCGGCAATGTCGAATAGGCAGATGTAGGTTATCCCACGGCGGAGATAAGGTTTTGCCTTATTTTCCGCCGTTTTTTTTATTTTACTATTGAAAAGAACAAAAGATTGTGCTACATCATTATCATAATTTGAAACCATGGATGTTATAATGATTATTGATGGTAACAATAAAAAACAAAGAAGCATATTAACCAATAAATGCTTCTATCAAACAACCGCAAAAATCATGCGTGACTTTGAGCAAAAAGGCTACGCAAACTCCGCTGACGAAACAGTAAAGGTGATTTCCGCCTATCATGAAATCGTCAAGAAAAAATCCCGCAATCACTATAATAACGACTATAATGCCGCTTTTCAAAAAATTGACGAAGCAATAGACAGTCTGGCGAACAAAGTTTTTTATGATTATGATAAAAAACGCCACGACATTGCTTATCAGTCTTTTGAAGAATTTGACTATGTCGGCGCCATCGTCAATCGCCAACTTTCTAAAAAAAGCAACATTTCTTAAAAGTTTTTCCGTTTTTTTCTTATTCCTGACAATAAGTCGATAAAGAAATTGCCAACTGCCACATAATGTCCTATAAAATAATCATTACACTTCTTGAATTTTTTAAAGGATAAGCCATGAAAAAAATTTCATTGATCGGATGCGGCCGCTGGGGAACTTTTCTCGGCTGGTACGCTGGAAATTATGCGGGTTTTGAACAGGTTGATATGTATGATATCCCAACCTCTCCAAACTTTGTTGAACTGCGTGATACCCGTAAAAATGCCTATCTGCAATTGTCAGATAATATGGTGCTACATGAGGATATTGCCGATGTTTTGCAAAATGACATTATTATTGTATCTATCGGCTGTCAGCATTTGCGCGCGTTGGCTCGTCAGCTGAACAATTATAATCTGGACGGCAAAACTTTTCTGCTGGCGATGAAAGGGTTGGAAGAACCGGGCGCCAAGACTTTGCAACAGGTTTTTCAAGAAGAAATCAAACAAAATATTCACGTTGCCGTGATTGTCGGCCCCGGCCATGTTCAGGATTATATGAAAGGCGTGCCGTCTTGCGCAGTGATTGATAGTTATGAACCGGAAACCAAAGACCGGCTGATAAAGTTACTTTCAAGCGATTTGATTCGCTTTTATTATGGTACGGATATGATTGGCAACCAAATAGGCGCGGCTTTGAAAAATGTGATTGGTATTGCCGCTGGCATTTTGGACGGGCTGGAGTGGTACGGCTTAAAAGGCGCGTTAATGGCACGAGCACCGATAGAAGTCGGACGTTTTATCAGACACTTTGGCGGCAACCCGCAGAACGCTTACGGGTTGGCGCATTTGGGCGATTATGAAGCCACATTGTTTTCGCCACACAGCCACAATCGCAAATTTGGCGAAATGTTTGCTAAAGGACAGGATTTCGGAAAACTCGCTGAGGGCGTCGCCACGCTGAAAGCCGTTAAAATGATTGCTGACGAACAAGGGGTTGATATGCCGATTTGTCAGGCGCTGTATAAAGCGGTTTATGAAAAAGCTGACATTAAAAGCGTTTTGAAGTCAATGTTTGAAAGAGATTTAAAGAGCGAGTTTGAGAGTATTTGTTAAAATAAAATGCCGGAGTTAATCTCCGGCATTTTCATTGAAGCTAGCGTCAATAATTTCCTGACGGTTATAAATCTCTTCAAAAGCGGCAATCGCTTCGGTGCAGTCTTTGATTAAAAGCTGCTTAGCTTCAGGATGCTCCTCGTCATGAATGATTTTACGCAAAATTTCCATTTCTTGCGCCTGCATGGCCGGATTCTGTTCAATCAGCTCACCGGTCAGACGTTGATATTTCTGATTGGCGATTCTCAAAATATCCATGCCGGCAGATTCGTTGCCTGAATCATATTGTGATAAAAACAATAAATTAGCGCAAAGGGCGTATTGGTCTTTTAACTCTGTAAAACCGAGAATGTTTTTGAGCTCTGTCAGGTCCTCATTGGTAACGGCTTCTTCTGCCTGAACGCTAACCTCGGACTGTGGCAGGGAATTTCGGCTTATGGTATATCCGATGAGCGCCAGAATAGCAATGACGGCAGTGATAATGTAAATCTCATAAGCTTTGAGTGAGATCGGATGAAGCTCAGTATTTTTCTCAACCTGCTTTTCTTTATTCTGAACTTTTTGATCCTCGTCTGCAGCGAGTCTTAAATTTTTTTCGTTCTTAAAATGCGGGTTTTTGTTCCGCCGATACTGGTTGTTTCTTTTCTGAGGCTTTTTTTCTGTAGTTCCCGCCATTGTACGTCCCCTGCTGAATTCGAATTAACCCTAATCTACAGCCGATCTTGCCAATAATCAATAGATAAGCTTAATATATAATAATTTTTTGAAGCGGAAAAATTATACATACCATGTTATACCGCATCTGTTTCTGAAATTGCTTTAATCTGAATTTAATCTAAAATACCAAAAAATTTTGGATTTTAAGAACTGCTGAACTATGAAAAAATATTTTTTATCACCGCTTTTTATGCCGGTTGTCATTTCTTTGCTCTGGCTTGGAATGATGGACGTTATTTTTGCATTTTTCCCTCAAACGCTGCCGGCTGTTGCCCAAAACGGCGGTTTGATTGAAAAAATAACACATATTTTATATATTCTGATGCTTTGTTTTTTTATCATGTATTACAAAGATTTTTTCCGGATTCGGCGAGATTATTTTATTTTTGTTTTCTTGGGAATATGCGCTTTTTTAAGAGAAGCCGGAATCCAGCACCACCTAACAACACATGATTCAACGCCGTTTAAATCGCGCTTTTTTACAAATCCTGCCAACCCTTTGTCAGAAAAAATTGTCTTCGGTTTGATTCTGCTTCTGGTCTTTGGGCTTGTTGTCTGTCTGGCTGTCAGATACAGCCGTTATCTGATAACATCTTTTCTGAAATTCCGCTTAATCGGATGGTCTGCCGCCGTTCTGTGCACGATGCTGGTCGTGGCCAAATTTGTAGACCGCTTCCCGTCAAATTTCAAACATTATACCGGCGGCCGCCTGAATCCGGTTATGATAAATAATCTGATGCTGATTGAAGAAACCGGAGAAATGCTGCTGCCGCTGATTGTTGTTATTTTTTTGGCGCAGTATCATTTATTACAAAAGGAACGCTGGGATTAATCTCTGCCTCCGTTTCCGATGGCATGAAAAGAGAGATCGATTCCCTTTTTTTTCATATCTTTCAGCAAAATGTTAAAATCACGACGCAGCGGATCGGAATCAATTTGCTCTTGTCTGTATCTGGCGCCGATTTTGGTTGACGCTTGTTTGTATTGCGTCAGATTTTGCAATGCTTTCAGGGTATTTCCCGAGATAACGTTTTCAAGCCTTTCCTGCCGTTGTGCTTCAATGTCGGCAAAAGACAGAGACTTGAAGTTGTCGCTGTATTGGGCATCGGGATCAGAAAAGATTAATTTTGCCTGCATCTGGTTTTTCTCGGCAATTTGATTATACATTTTTATCAGGCCGAACATATTTCGGTTTTGCTGATTGGCAATATTTTCATAAGCCGCGATTATGGTCGGTGCATTAAAAACTTTTGTCTGATAAAAATGCTCAAACTGGCTGGACGAAAATGTTGCCGCCGGACTGTTTGTCATCTCGCTGAATTTCAAAATTTCCCGACACAGCGGCGTTTTATAAAAACCGTATTGCTCTTCAAAATCCATGTCGTTAAGATACTGCTGTACTTTTTTATCCGTCCAGTTGACAAGGTCAATATCAGTCGTTTTTATTCCGATTTTTTCAGAAGCAATATCGTTTTCAATGTTTTTGTTCAGACCTGTCAACAATTCTTGCAACTCTTGCCCAGAAATAAAACGGCTTTCGGCAATCTTATCAATAGCAGGCTGCAAATCGCCGTGATTCTGCGGTGTCAGGCTGCGGCTCTTTTGCATATTCTGCTGAAGCCGCCGCAAAATAGTAATGTTGCTTTCAGTAATTTCTTTTTTGTCCTTGGTTCTTCTGTATGTTGTCTGATGATCATAACTTTCCAAATCCAAAGCCGGATGATTCTCTCCTAAAGCTTTTATAATCTTGTCAGTTGGGGATTGGCCTTTGCTGTCATAAAAAGCCGTCATTTGATCAATAACTTCGCTGATGCCGCGAACTTCATCGTGAATCAAATCTCTCAATATGCCGTAAGTTTTAGCCAGAGCAATTCCGTCTTGCCGGTTGCTTTGAAAAATCTCAAACTCCGTTGCCGGCAGTTCTTTGGCAATCGTCCGCAGTTCATGAAGGCGCGCCGGCGTAACTTTTGACGTATAAGCTTGATAAGTGTAGTCGCCAATTCCGTATGTGTGGTTCAGTGTGCCGTACATATTGGACTGTTGGCAAAATAATGAATCCGGATTGTCCAAGGCTTCCGGCAACACGTTTTGCAGCAAGCCGACATAGGTTGAAGCGCTCAGACGTTGTGATCTGTCTGAATAAATCGTGTAAAAAGCCGAATTTAATGTTTTGATCAAGTTTGTATCGACATTTTGCATCAACATTTTTTGCAAATACTTGAGTTGCATAGCCTTAAAGTTCCGGCTATTTTCATAATCGACACTGTATACGTTGCGCATAACTGAAGAAATATCTTCCGCGTCATCTCCGCGGTTTGCAAATTTTTCCAGCATCACCGCCGCATTTTCAAACATCAGCTCCGGTTTTTCCGGACATAAAAATTCAGCGCATCTGATTGTTCCGGCCATGATTTCGCCAGCCAGATCTTTATAGTCACCGTTAATATTGTGCTTTTGTAAAATCTTATGATACATTGCCGAATGCTTTTGGCATTGTGTCAGAGTTTTTGTATCGGAAAGATTGATAAGGGCAAGATACGTATTGCAGCCTTTTAACAAAAAAATATCGTGCTTGCTGATTTTTACCGGCCGGAAAAAGTCACTGAACTCCAGATTATATAAGGTTTTTGCAAATTTTTCGGAGAAAGAGGCGCATTCGGCTTTTTCTTCATACCCGAAAGCCTCTGGATTTAAACCAAAACAATTTTGTTTCTTCCATATATCAGAAACAATTTTGTTCATTCCGTTGGCCTGCCAGACTTGTAAGGCTTCTTCTAGTGACATCATGTCTTTTGTCCTGCGTTCTGTAATATTGAACTACCATATCATAACCGAAGTCTGCAGGCAAGAAAAAAGCTTCTGCAAAACAGAAGCTTCGGTAAATTGGTGGGTATGACAAGGATCGAACTTGTGACCCCTACGATGTCAACGTAGTGCTCTCCCGCTGAGCTACACACCCGTTAATAAACTTAATACACAGATATATAAATGATGAAAAATAAAAAGGCAAGAAAAATTTTTGCAAAAATGTAATTAAAGCTGATGTTGCAGTCCAATTGGACATGATGGTCTTTCATTATCAAAAATTTAATGATTTATAGGCATAATAAAACAAAATAATAAAGGAAAATATGGCAGTGAAAAAGATTGACTTCAATGTAGACTATTCCAAACTCAAAATCTTTACCGAATATAACACCAAAGATTTTGCTTATCCTGTTGTCTTGTCCTCTCCGCACAGCGGGCACGATTTTCCTCCGGAATTTCTAATCAACAGCAGCCTGAGCGTTGAAGAACTCCGTATGTCGGAAGACTGCTTTGTTGATGAACTCGTGCGAGCCGCGTCCGACGCCGGAATGCCGATGATTGCCATGAATATTCCGCGTACGTTTATTGACGTCAACCGTGATAAAATCGAAATCGACGATACCATGTATTTCAACCATCCTCAGCCGCAAAACAATGTCGGAGGCAGCCGCCGTTGCCGTGTCGGACTTGGT
The DNA here is from genome assembly GCA_934271195.1 of uncultured Alphaproteobacteria bacterium. Taxonomy (GTDB): domain Bacteria; phylum Pseudomonadota; class Alphaproteobacteria; order RF32; family CAG-239; genus MGBC133411. The sequence continues at coordinate 25,791 of CAKQRB010000004.1, forward strand.
GTGGTTCACCGGATTGTTGCCCAGAACAAAAATATTTATGACGGCCTGCTGTCTTACGATGAAGTGCAGGAACGGATAAAAAATGTTTATGATGTTTACCATAAAAAATTAAAACAGCTGGTTGACCGTTGTATTAAAAAATTCGGTTTTTGCCTGCTGGTCGACTGCCATTCCATGCCTTCCAAAATCTGCCGGATTATGACGGAAGAACGTCCGGTCGAATTTTGTTTGTGCACGCTTTTTGATGAAAGCTGCCCGCCGCGCATTTCTTCGCGTTTGTACGATGCTTTGGAAAAAGAAGGCTATCGGGTTGAATACAACCGTCCTTATGCCGGCGCATATATAACTTTTAATTACTGCCAGCCGCGAAAAAATATTTTTACGCTGCAATTAGAGATAAATCGGCGTCTTTATATGGACGAAAATGTGTATAAAAAAACGGACGATTTTCAAAAGGTTAGCAGAGACGTCTGCGAGTCCTTAATCTCTTTGGGAAAATTTTTGCTAGACTCTCAAAAATAATAATGCTATAACCACCCTTGTTTTTGAGCTTATCTTGTTTATATGATAGGCGTTAAGTTGCTTTATTTTGTATGTTGCAGACTGCCTTTTATGTATGTCTGGCAGTGCGGCGGTAAACAAATGGGAGTTTATACTTATATATTAACCAACCTCAAAATTGATAGTCATTTTTGCATCGTGCCGTTAGCAAATTGAAATTGGCTGTTTTCGCAGACGAGGGATATTTGTGGCGTTTTGAGGGAGAAGAGGGATACGTTTGAGCGTGTCAAAATTTTTAATGTTTTTTTTAATTGTGCTGATGTTGATTCAGCCCGTACAGGCAAAGTCCGCTGAAAATGCTGTTGCCGGCGATGCCGTTGCCTGTTTGAATGCCACCACAGAATTAGAAGACAAATATCAAATCAAAGAACATCTGTTGACCACCATTTCCAGCGTCGAAACCGGTCGTTGGAACAAAGAAATACAGCAGAGTCTGGCTTGGCCCTGGACAGTAAATTCGCAGGGCAAGGGTGCTTTTTACAAAACCAAAGCCGAAGCCATACGCGCAGTTAAAAATTTACAAGCGCAGGGTGTCAGAAGCATAGACGTCGGCTGTATGCAAATCAATCTGGCTTATCATCCCGATGCTTTCAAAAATCTGGATGAGGCATTTGATCCGTATAAGAACGCCGAATATGCCGCCAAGTTTTTGAAGAATCTTTATGAAAATCGTGACAATGACTGGATAAAAGCCGCCATGGCTTATCATTCCAGTGTTCCGAGTAAGGCGCAACGCTACAAAAACAAACTGGTGTCGGCTTATGAAAAAGTCAAACAGGCGCATAATACTAAGGAGCTGAAGAAATTGGCTTCTGTTGCGGCGCCGGCTGACAAAAAAATCAAAAACGTAGTTCGAAAACAAACGGCTTCTCTGCGTACAATTCCGAACAACGCCGAGAGGGAAGCTCGTCTGATTGCCGATTCCAGAGCCTGGCGCGAAGCCAAACTTGAAGAATATCGCCAAAGCAGACAACAATATTAGGTAGAAATTAAGAGTTGTGGACGGGTGTACGGATATAGGGCTGTATTGGCAGCCTCTCGGCGGTAATAATGTTGATCAGATCAGCGGTCATTGTTACAGCTATACCGACTGCACCCGCTCTGCATCAGGCCTGCAATATACCACAATAATTATAGATATCGGAAAGTATGACAACTATACCGCGCTCGGCGTGGCCGGAGCAGACGCAGCCGTTCCTGATATTCGCCGTTTTCTGTCGCCGTCGCCTTGGGCGGCTTCTGCCGTTTTTATCACGCATTCTCATCCTGACCACCTGAACGGTTTGGTGCATTACCTAAAGCTGGGCTACAAATTTCCTCCGATTTATATGAGCCGCTATACCAGAATGATATTTGACGACTTGTTAAAAGAGTTTGCCGTTCCGCGGCAGAGTTATCCTTTGATTGTTGAGATTTGCCCGCGTGATGTCATTATGGTCGGAAGCATGACGATAGAAGCTGTTGCCGCTTCGCATACATGTTTCGATTCTCTTGGCTTTATCATAAAATCTTCTAACGGGACTGTTTATCATACCGGCGACTTTAAGGCTGATAACAGTACTTATTTCCGCCGACCGACGGATTTTCCAAGATTAGGGGAGCTGTCCGGACAGATTGATGTTATGGTTGCCGATTGCTGCCGGCTTATGGATGAAGGTTTTGCTCCCAAAGAAAGCGATACTTTCAAAAAAATGGTAAAGCTGATTGAAAAGAGCGGTAAATCAAAGATTTTTATACCAGTTTATCCCACGCACCCTGAAATGTATGTCATTGTCTTTCTGGCGGCGCTCAAGCTGAAGAAAAATGTTGTTTTCTACGGCACGCGTGATTTTTATATTTACCTGAATTTGATGATTGATTACGGATTGGATTTTAAGGCTCTGGCAAAAGGGCGGATTAAAGTCATATATCATCCTGATTTCGGCTTGGAAGAGCTTGATGACAATTATGTCGTTATTGGAACTTATAACCATATCGGAGGCGAATTTTCCCTTCGTCGTAAAGACAGTTACGCCGTCATTACCGCCAAAACTTTTTTCAATCCGTTGCGCGGCCAGTTGAATCTGCGCGGCGTCAAATTTGTCAGTGTGAACGAAGAACCGATTTTGCAGGGATACGGCCACGGTTTTCTCGGTGATATTGAAAAAATGAATAATATATTGCAAAACCCGCTGTTGATTCCGACCCATTGTCCTGCTTATGTCACGGATTATTTTCGTGAGCTTGCGTCCCTGCTCGGAATAGAATTGATAAATCCGACGCCGTTAAACGGCCAAATATTCAAATTCGTCAGGCGTGAATGTGTAAAAATCAGTGACGGCGTTGCCAAATGGCTGGTCATCAGCTATGATAATACCAAACAAAAAATAACGGAGGTCCTGCAAAAACCCACATCAGGTCTCGGATTCTTAAAACGGACGATCAGCCGGAAACGGTGCCATCGCAAATTCAAGGCGATTCGGCATCAGATGTTAAACGGAGTTTGTAATGTTAAAAAAGCTCGAAAAAGAATATTTGATTCGTAGTTACGAATGTGATAAAAACGGCGCTTTGCGCCTTGTGACAATGATGAACATTTTTCAGGACATGGCAGATAACCATGCCGCCGCTATGGGCTTAGGACTGGACTTTTGTCTGGCGCGCGGGCTTGCCTGGGTGGGGGCAAATTATCATATCCAAATAGAGCGCCTGCCGAGACTGCATGAGAAAATCATTGTTCAAACCTGGCCGGCTGTTGAAAAAAAACTGGGAGCAGTACGTGATTTTGCGGTTTTTGATGCAAACGGCAAAAATATCATCAATGCCTCGAGCCAGTGGATTCTTATAGATTTTCATAAAAAACATCCGGTCGCCCTGCGTGACAATCTGCCGGAGTATCAGGTGATTGCCGAGCGCTCGGTTGAAACCGATTTTCCCAAAATCGCCAATGTTACCAGAACCGATTGCCAAATGGATTTTAATGTCCGCTTTGACGATATTGATTTTAACAATCATGTGAACAATGCCGTTTATCCTTTGTGGGCAGCCGAAGCCGTCGGTACGGGATTTCGGTCGGAACATACGCCGTCGGAAATCGAGATATCTTTCAAAAAAGAATGTCGTCTGGGAGAAAAAGTGAGTGTCAGAACCGAACTTAATGATTTAATTTCTCTGCACAGCATTTGCTCGCAGACGGACAATCGGGAACTCGCCCGTTTAAAGATTACTTGGAAAATCTGAAAAAATAATCTATATATACAACTAAAGTTACAAAATTGAATTTGAGAGAAAAATATGAAGCCGCTTTTGGAAATTGAAGATTTGCACGCCCGCGTCGGCGATAAAGAAATTATTAAAGGCTTTAACCTGACCATAAACGAGGGCGAAGTCCATGCAGTTATGGGGCCGAACGGTGCCGGAAAATCAACCTTGTCATATGTCCTGACCGGCAAGCAGGGGTATGAAATTACCTCCGGTACGATTCGTTTTAAAGGAAAAGATCTGATTGCAATGTCAGCGGAGGAGCGGGCCCGCGAAGGTATTTTTTTGTGCATGCAGTATCCGGTGGAAATCCCAGGTGTCCCGACGGCCACTTTCTTAAAACACGCCGTAAATGCCGCCCGCAAACACCAAAGCCTGCCGGAAATGGATACCTTTGAGTTTTTAAAACTGGTCAGGGAGGAGGGGCGCAAACTCGGCATTGACAACGAGATGATAAAACGTCCTGTCAACGTCGGTTTTTCCGGTGGCGAGAAGAAAAGGCTGGAAACGCTGCAAATGTCAATCTTAAAGCCTGATCTTTCAATCCTTGATGAAGCGGATTCCGGCTTGGATATTGATGCTTTGAAAGTTGTTGCCGGCGGTGTTAACGCCCTGCGCGACGGCAAGCGTTCCATGCTGGTTATCACTCACTACCAGCGTCTGTTAAACTATATTGTGCCGGACTATGTTCATATTTTTGCCGATGGGCATATTGTCAAATCCGGTGACAAAAATTTGGCGCTGGAGCTGGAAGAAAAAGGCTATGCTGATTTTGTGAGAGAAAAATAATGGCCGGATTGCTGCAAAATACCACGCTTTGGGGCGATAATATTCCGTGGCTCTGTGCTCTGCGGGAAAAGGGAACCGATATTTTTACGCGTCTCGGTGTCCCCGGTGCAAAAGTGGAAGATTGGAAATATACCAAACCGCGTCTTTTAAATGCCGATGACTTTGTTTTGCCGGAAGCGCCTGCGCAACATTCCTGTTCTTGCGGTTGTGCCGGTGATTGTGACGAAGATTGCGGCTGCCGGCGGAATATTCCGCTCGATGCTTATCAAATTCATTTTGAAAACGGTTTTTGGCATCCTGAACACAATCATTTTCCGGAAGGAGTCACCTTATTGCCGTTGAATGAGGCTGTTGCCGATAATGAAGACTGCCGCCGTTATCTCGGTAAAATTGCGGATATTGAAACAGCGCCTTTTGCAGCCTTAAATGCCGCTTACCTTGAAAACGGCGCTTTTATCAATATTGCCCATGGCGTCAAGCTTGACAAGCCGCTGGTGATTATCTGCCATACCTGCGCGGGCGATCGGAATTTGTTTTATAATCTGCGTAATCTGGTGATAATGGAAAGTGGCGCCGAAGCTGAAATTATCGAATATTTCCATTATGACGGCATTGAAAAATCACGCTATTTTGCTAATGTCGTCAATGAAATCATGGTGGGCAAAAATGCCGTCTTGAAGCATTATAAATGTCAGAACGATGCCTATAAAGCCGCCCATGTTTCCCTGAGCGCGGTTCAGGTCAAAGCCGGCGGCCGTTATCAAAATTTCTGCCTGCAAAAAGGAGCGGATATGGGGCGGAACGAAGTGCGGGTCAAACTGCAGGACAAAGGCGCCGAAGCCCGTGTGGATGCCGCCTATAAAATGTCCGGCTGGGCCACTCTGGATACGACAACGGTCATAGAACATTTGTCGCCGGAAACTTATTCGGAACAATTGGTCAAAGGCGTAGTCGATGGCGAGGCCAAAGGCGTATTTCAAGGCAAAATACATATTGCGCCGAATGCGATTCATACCGAAGGTCGGCAGTTGCATAAAGCGCTTTTGCTGTCGGATACCGCCGAGATTGATTGCAAACCGGAGCTGGAGATTTTTGCCGACGATGTCAAATGCTCGCATGGCGCAGCCAGCGGCGAGCTTGATGAAGAACAGCTTTTTTATATGCGCTCCCGCGGCATAGACGAGGACGAAGCGCGCCGGATTTTGGTCGAGGCCTTTTTGGATGATGTCCTGATAAAGGTCGATTCTGATCCCGTCCGCAATTGGCTGAAAACACAAATATAAAATGAAAAGAGCTTATATTTATATTTTAGCCAGCCAAAGAAATGGTACGCTGTATGTCGGAATAACTAACAATATCGTATGCAGGATTTTTGAGCATAAAAATGGATCAATAGACGGTTTTACAAAGAAATATAAAGTAACCAGACTGGTTTACTATGAAATTTATGATGATTTACAGGCGGCAATTGCGCGGGAAAAAGAATTAAAAGGTTGGCTGAGAAAAAGAAAAATAGAATTAATAGAACAACAAAATCCTAATTGGATTGATTTATATGAAGATTTGGTAAAAGCATTTTAGTTTATTTTTTTGTCATCCTGAGCGGAGCGAAGGATCCAGTCAAATAAATTAGCTTTATTATAAAACTGGATTCTTCACTGCGTTCAGAATGACAAAAGGCGAAAAAAAACAAAAAATTGAATTTTAGAGATAAGGAAACAACAATGTACGATGTATATAAAATTCGTCAGGATTTTCCGGTATTGTCGCAAAGAATCAACGGCAAACCTAATACTTTTCTCGATTCTGCGGCTTCAGCGCAAAAACCGCAATGCGTAATTGACACCATGTGCCGTTTGTATTCCTCTTGTTATGCCAACGTTCACCGTGGTGCCTATTATCTTTCCGAACATATGACGTTGGAATACGAAAATGCCCGCAAGATTGTGCGGCATTTTATTAATGCCGCCAGCGAACGCGAAATAATTTTTACGCGCAATGCCACGGAATCCATCAACTTGGTGGCATCCTGCTGGGGTCGGAAATTTTTAAAGCCGGGAGATGAGGTCTTAATCTCTCAGGCGGAACACCATGCCAATCTGATTCCATGGCAGGTTATTGCTGCCGAAACCGGCGCTGAATTAAAAGTCTTTAAAATCGCCGATGACGGCAGTTATTTGGAAGAAGAATATTTGAAACTGCTCGGTCCCAAAACCAAAATGGTTGCTGTGACTGCCATGTCAAACGTCCTGGGTACGGTTTTTCCGGTGCGGAAAATGGCGGAGCAGGCGCATAAGGCCGGCGCGCTGTTTTTGGTTGATGCTTGTCAGGCTGCTGTTCATCATACCTTGGTCGTACAGCTGACAGACTGTGATTTTCTGGCTTTTTCCGGACATAAAACCTACGGCCCCAGCGGAATAGGCGTGC
>CAKQRB010000005.1 GCA_934271195.1 uncultured Alphaproteobacteria bacterium
GTGTAGCATAGTGTTAATATTCTTCATCGGCTTCCTCCCTAAAAAGTTCCAATACTATGACCAGTATACCATAAAGAAACGCCAGTGTCAAACACTCATGAAGAATAATGTGGAAATTTTGGGCAGAGGAGTGGGAAAAACAGAGAAGATTTTGGCTAAAAGAAAGATGGTAAGAGTGTTTAAAGCGCAAGAAGCAATATAAGAGAGAAAAGAAGGAGAGGGAAAAGATATAAGAGAAGGGCGAAGAGGAAAATGGAAAAAAATTCCCTGAGAAGAAATCTCAGGGTAAAAGAAAAATTAATTAAAATTTTTCATAATATTGCGTTTGTCTCTGGCCCAATCACGGTCCTTTGCGGTTTCACGCTTGTCATAAAGCTTTTTGCCGACGCCCAGTCCGATTTCAAGCTTCGCTCGTCCTTTTTCATTAAAAAACAGGCGTATAGCAACCAGCGTTGAGCCTTTGCGTGACAATTCGTTCGTAATGGAGATGATTTCTTTTTTGGTAAGCAACAGTTTACGGTCACGTTTTTCGGCATGGCTGGCATAGCCCTTGCTCTCGTATTCCGCAATATACATATTTGACATGAAAATCTCGCCATTGCGCTCAATTCCGTAAGCGTCATTGATATTGGCATGACCAAGCCGCAAAGACTTGACCTCTGTTCCGGTCAACTCCAGTCCGGCTACAAATTTCTCATTAATCAGATAATCAAAATTTGCACGGCGGTTTTGAGCAACCACACCGGTCGAGATAAAATCTTTGCGTTTAACATTCTTAGCCATAATCACAGTCACTCGGTTTTGTTTTCAAAAGCGTTTTCCAACTCTTCAATTTCCTGTTCATCCAAATCAACGGCCGGAACGGTATAATCCTCGGAAAACCAATGCCCCAAATCAATATCGGCACAGCGTTTGCTGCAAAACGGCCGGTATTTTGTATCTGTCAGTTCTTTATGGCAAATCGGACATTTGCTCATTTTCTGATTCTTCCCGTCCCTTGACAGCATTCGCATTCTTCGGTCAGAATGTCACTCAAACTCGGCCGACGGCGGACACGGACAATTTCAACGTTTCCGGCGCGGCTCAATCCCAGAACCGACGATTTTGTCGGATCTTTGCGCAATTCCTGCTCCAGAATTTCCAAAACCGGCTTCATAAAACGATAATCGGATGAACCTGCAAAATCAATGATAATTTTACCGGACAAATTGCGCAGACGAATTTGCTTGGCAATTTCAACGGCAGCTTCGTTGTTCAGTCTGGAAATGCCGCCGTTGCCGTGGTCATCGCCGCTGTCAACGTCAATCGCCGTGCAGGCGCGGGCTTCTTCAATAATCACCCGTCCGCCGTCCGGCAGATAAATCACTTTGTTCAGCGCTTCGTAAATTTCGTCTTCCAATCCCGCTTCTTCAAACGGATCTGCCTGATATTCAATCTCGTAGATATCGCCGTATTTGGTTTTTAGCTCTTCTTCAAGATTATGATTATTGACTACAATCCTTTTCAAACTTTTGGCATAACGCCCGATAGCGTCATAAAGCGGCGAACCTTTGGCATAAAGCAAGGCCGGCGCACTGACGTTCCGCGCTTTTTTCATAACGCTTTCAAAGGTGGTGCGCAATGCCGCCATTTCTTCGCCAATAACCTCAAACGGAACGTCAACGGAAGAAGTACGGAGAATCCAACCTTCCTGTCCGGTAGTGTTCTCAATTACTTTGCGACGATATTCATCAAGTTTTTCTTTGTTTTCAATGCGGGAAGATGCTCCCACATCCATACGATACGGGCAATATACGATATTTTCTCCCACCAGTTGAATGGAGCGCACAAGCTTAGCGCCCTTTTCGGCGCGGCGTTCCTGACTAACCTGTACCAACAGGCTCTGGCCTTCCTGAATATTGCTTTCGCCCATGCCGTGCTCTTCGGCCATTAGAAAAGCGTCTTTGCCGTCTTTAATGTCAACGAAAAAGCCGGTTTTTTCATGCGCCAGCTCCAACTTATGTGTAATTTTTCCAAGATAAATGCTGCCTTCGGAAGCCTTGGCTTCGTCCACATATTCGACCTCTTGTAAAACGCCGTCTTCCAATATGGCCAGACGGGCAAGATTGGATTTTTTTTCATAAACTAATGTATCTGTCATTTCACGCCTGCACTGTTTAACATGTTTTTTGTTTCAAACAAAGGTAATCCGATAACACCGGAATACGAGCCGATAATTTTTTTGACATAAGCGCCGAGCACACCCTCAATCCGGTATCCTGCGCAACCTTCCCATTCATGTCCGGCCACATAACTTTTCAGTTCTTCTTCGGAAAGCCGCTTCATGACAATACGGGTGTCAACGCAGCGCACGCTGGCTTTGCCGTTCTTGTCAATAACGCAGACTCCGCTCAGCACATGATGCGCCTTTCCTGATAACATTCGCATTACCTTTTCCTGCTCGGCTTCGGAATGTGCTTTTTGAATGATTTTGGCGCCGGAAACAATAATCGTGTCAGAAGCCAGAACCACTTTGCCGGAATGTTTTTCCGCCACATGCCGAGCTTTTTCCAGAGCCATACGCTTTACATAGGCCGAAGGTTTTTCAAAACGTCTGGGCGTTTCGTCAATGTCCGCGGCTTCGGTCAGTTCCGGAAGATAACCAATCTGCTCCAAAAGCGCATACCGCTGCTTGGAAGAAGAAGCCAGAATAAAGTCTTTGGGCATCGGAAGTTTATGCCTTTACCACGGCGACGGAATCATCGTCATAAGTCTTCTCCATACGTTCATGCCGTTCCTGTGCTTCAATGGAGAGAGTCGCAATCGGACGGGCTTCCAGACGGGCAAGGCCGATAGGCTCGCCGGTGTCTTCGCAATAGCCGTATTCTCCGTCTTCAATTCGCTGCAAAGCCTCGTTGATTTTGGAAATCAGCTTACGGGCGCGGTCACGGGTACGCAGTTCAAGAGCTTTATCTGTTTCGAGCGAAGCGCGGTCATTCTGATCCGGCTGGTTGAGGCCGCCTTGCGTAACCAATTCGTCAAGAGTGTCTTTTGACTGGGCAAGCAGGGATTTTTTCCATGTAACCAGCTTTTGCCGGAAATATTCCAGCTGAAGCTCATTCATGTACTCTTCATTTTCGGAAGGCTTATAATCCGGCGGAAGAATTACGGCAGTTTCCATCATGGTTCTCCTCATTAAAATTTAACAAAACATATAGCTAGCAAGTTACAAATTTCAATTATGAACTGCAAGCAAAAAAACGCTTTATCACAACATATTTCGCCTATCTCGTCAATTTGGCCAGCTCGACCTCGACTCGCAGCTCAATCTCGTCGAGAATCTCCTGCAAAACCGGATCCTGCGCCGGCGGCCGGTTTTCTTTGACCATGCGTGAAATCTCAATCAGTTTGTCTTTGGAAATCTGCCCTGCCAGCAGGCCGTCGCGGATTTCTTCAAGCTTTTCCAAAAGACCGGAAGCTCTTTTGCAAAGTTTTTTGCGAATTTGCCTCTCTTCTTCGCCGTCTGCCGTTTGTGCGGCAAAAATCGCATCGGCAACGGAAATTGTGCTGGCAGTGTTAATCTGCGGCGAAGATACTTTCAAATTTCTCTGAAGATAAGAAGAAAAGCTGTCTCCGCCGCCGGTCTTTCTGGCCTTGGCGGTACTGACTTCTTTGGTCTTGTTAATATTGTTGACGTTTATCAAAAAAACAGCTCCTTCAGTTATTGAAATTCCCAGATAATCAGGTTTTTGTCATTTTTGTTGTTGCAGGCCTGCTGTGCCATCGGAATAGTCATCGGCAAAGAGTTTTTTCCGGGCTTGACTGCGCCGCCGATGGAATTGACAGGCCATTTGTAAGGCTGGTTTTTGTTGTTAATCACCATCTGAACCAGCGTAGACGTGTCATCTACGCGCCAGTTTATGGTTGCGGCTTCCACGCAGACCGTCTTGGGTAGGTTGGTAAACTGCATTTCAAAAGACTTGTTTTTGCCGAAAGTATGTGCCGGCGTCAGATATACCTGTCCGCCGAAGGAGTTGAGGAGAATGTTGCCGGCAATCATCGTCTGTGGGGCGATTTTTTCATCAATCAGCAGCTTGGCGGAAAGGTCGGAATAATCGCCTATGGCGGCGTAACGGTCGCTGACGGTTTTGCGTAGCTCCCTGATTTGGTTTAAGACTTCGTTATATTTGTATTTTCCGAACATGCCGGTAACGGTTTTGGTCATGCCGGCAATAAGCATAATCAAAATAGAAATTGTCGCGACAACCTCAATCATCGTATAACCGTACTGATTGGATTTTTGCATTCCAAAATGTCCCTCGTTTAACTTAAATTAAGCAATTTTAACATTATTTTATGTCTGAAACAACATTTTTATGGCGGAATGTAGAAAAAAAGCTTTATTTTTGTAAAACTTTTAGTATATTAACGAAGTCTTAATTTTTTTGTAGAGGGTTTTAATATGAAAAATACAGTTGTAGCTTTAATGACTGCCGTTTCTTTGGTTGCTTTTGCCTCTCAGGCTCAGGCTGAACAGGTTTACAATCCTTATATTGGTATCAATTATAACTATTCCGATGCCAATGCCAAAGGGCTGAAGCCTTATTATAATTCGGCTTCTGTTAATCTTGGTACCAGTTATAACCGTTATTTCGGCACGGAATTGTTCTATCAGTATTCCGACCAATATGGCAAATCTAACGCCACAGACAAGTTCTCCAACAGTTTTCAGGCTTATGGTTTGGATTTGATGGGCTATTTGCCTCTGGGCTGCTATGATGTCTGGTCTTTGATCGGAACCGTAGGTATTGGCGAATACAAATTCAGAAACAAAGAACTGACCACAGGTGAAGGCAGACACAAATATCGTGACAGCGGTTACGGCTATCGTGCCGGTCTGGGTGTTCAGTACAATATCAATACTGACTGGAGTGTCCGTACTCTGGCTCGTTATGTTGGTTTTGACAAGGTCGAAGGCTACGACCACATGATGGAATATTCCGCCGGTATCAAATATAATTTCTAATTACGGCGCATATCCGATAAAAAAGGAAAAATTTTTGCAGATTTTTCCTTTTTTTTGTTTTAACTTGTTGCAAAAGACCTTATATTAGGAACGACTTAAACCTTAGCAAAGGAAAAAAATGAAAAAATATGCAGCGATAATAGCCGTTTTGGCGCTGTTGGGCGCCTGTTCCGAAAAAACGGAAAATCAGGCGGCAGAAACGGAAGAGGCCAAAGTTGCCGTTCCTCAGCTTGATTATGAAAATATTGTTTTTTCTTATGACAAAGACACCCTGCCGGAAAAATGTGATAAAAACAGCGGCATTGTCTGCGCGGTTGAAAACACCGTAAAATGTGCCGTCAATCCGCAGATGGCCGATTGCGATGCCGCCAAAATGCCAAAATTTGTCTTTTTGGATGATGAAAATATTATCCGCCCGACCCATTTTGATTTTAAGATTACAAAAATTAAACCGATTGATGCCGATTCTGCCGAAATTTATACCGTCAGCAATTGCAACGGCGCCTGGTTTGGCCTGTGCCGCGGCGATATTATTTTTGTGGTCAAGCTGAAGAACGGCGAATGGGTTGTGAAAGATTTGTATTCCATAGAAAAAGCGGAAATTCCGGATCTTCCTGTGCCTGAAGGGGCAGAAGAACAGGGTACTGCAAATTAAAGCATAAAAAAACACCTGTGCGATAACAGGCGTTTTTTGTTTAATAACCGGAATTAGTCGCTGACGGTCTCGTCGACCTCATAAATTCCGTTGCCGTTCCCGTCGGTAACGCCCGTGACTGTCTCATCAACCGAAACCGTGCCGGCATTGGCGTTTGCCGAGTTGTTGGCAGCGGCCGGCGTGTCATTATTATTGTTGTTTTGCGGGTTGGCTGCCGCTTGCTCGGAATAGTGCGGATTACCGACGGCATTCCCGTTCTGGGCGGGAACAACAGCGGCTTTATATCCTTCTTCCATAATCAAAACATTGGAAGAATCCGGATTCCCGACAACCGTGCCGGTATTTTGGGCGTTGGCGCTTTTGGAATCACAGCCGGCCAAAGCCAGAACTGCAACTGCCAGTATGCTGATTTCTTTTAACATTATCTTTGTCCTTTTCGTTGTTAAACTTATCAATAATGATATATTCGCAAACCGGATTGTTTCAACAGACATAAAACCTATTGACGAAAGGCTTTTATCTGCTAATATTCTTGCGGATTTTTATTTTGGTAGAATTTTGGAGAAGGCATGTGATTTTTATAAAAAAAGCCATTATTTGGGATTTGGACAATACATTATACCGCATAACACCGGAGTTTGCAGATATTCTGGACAGCGTAATGGCGCAGGCCTTAATTGAGGATTTGGGCATTTGTCTGGATTTTGAAAAGGCAAAGGCCAAGGTTAAGGAATCTTATAAAATTTATCGTGACGGCGGCGAGATTTTTTATCGCGAATACAATGTTGATCCCAAGGCGTTGTTTGATGCTTATCACAAGCGCAAACCGGTCGAATACATAAAACCGTTTGACGGTCTGGCAGACAAGCTGACCAGACTTCCGGTCGAGCAATATATTCTAACGACCAGTTCGCATGAAGTGGCCGAAAAAATCCTAAAACGCATTGATCTTTATGACTTGTTTAAGGATAAATTCTATTCTGTTGAAGATTTTGATACGCTGAAGAAAAATGAAGACGCGGTTGTCTATCAGCAGCTTTGCGACAAAATCGGTGTGCGGCCGCAAGACTGCATTTTTGTTGATGACAGCTATTCCAACCTTGAATTTCCTAAACAAATCGGCATGACGACGGTTCGGATTTTCTATAATCAAAATTCCGCCCGCGATAAAGAATATATCGACATGGCCTATAAGGGCGTTGATAACTTTGTCAATGCCTTTATGCAGCAAAACTTGCTTGATCCGGAATAAACGCTTATTTGCATAAGAGGCTTTCCATCCGGTAATTGTCCGGATGGTCAAGCTTTGAATGTTCTATTTTCAACTCGCGCTTAAAAATTTCAATCATCGGCGTGATGGCCTGAATATACTCCTGTGTCAGCTCCTGCGTTGCCGCATCAACTTCCTGTTGGGTTAGTTTCCCGACATACCGCGGCTTAATGCGGCTGGCAATTTTCTGGATCTCGGCAAAAAACTGCGGCCGGAAATATTCCAAAGCTGTTTTGTTAATCTGCTGGTGCGTCTGTTCGTGCCTCATTACCACGTCATAAACGCAAGTGTTCTTCCGCAAATGATTGGCAATATAAATAATCGGATTGTTGTAGCCGATGAACAATTTGATTTTTGCCGGCAGAATACAGGCCGATTTGGTGGAAAGCAGGGCGCCGAGGGTATTAATGGAAACTTCCCATTGAATATCGGCAACGGCCAGTCCCGAGGCAAACATTCCGCTCTCCAGAAGATTGTGCTTTTTAGCCAGAGCCGTCACTTGTTGCTGGTTCTTGCCAAAATCATAATTCAGCTTGCCGTAAGATGAGTAATACTCTATTTCCGGTTCTGGAAAATCCATATTGCATAAATTTTCTTCCGCCCGCACAACGTCCGGAAAGTTCAAAGTCAAAATTGTTAATATAAAAAAAAGTTTTTTCATGTATAATAAGATATCGAAAATATGTTAAATTATGGTTGAAATTTGAGAGTAGAAAAATGAAAAAATCTGTTCTTGCCATATTGCTTCCGGTTACCTTGGGTCTGACAACCTCTGTTGTCACGGGGCGAGAGGTCTTTGTCCGCAAAAGAACCGTTCCCGGATTTTTCATGCCGGAAGATGCCATGGAAAAACCAAAAACCGTTTTCCCAACCCCAATGTATTACAGTGGCCAGGCCGAAACCGTCAAGTCTATCTCAAACGATGATAGCGCCAAACCTCAAATCGCGCATAAAACCGTAGAGCAAAAAATAAAAATGTCGGAGGAACAACCGCTACCGGATACGGAAAATGCACCCGTAAGAAAGACAACAAAAAAAGCGCTGACAGAAGGTCGTAACGAACGGGAAGAACTGGTTGTGCGGGACGACAATCCCAATATTCCGGAATATCAGAAAAAATATCAAGAATATCTGAGTGCGCTTGAATACGTCGCACAGGGTAAGAAAATGCCGCATGATCAGGTCTTGGATGAAGATTTGGCTGAAATGTCAACCAATGCCAGAGAATTGATTGAAAAACGTAAAAGCGCCGATAAAAGTTTTAATGACAACCGCCCGCAAACAAAAAAAATTTTGGAGCAGGAATAGTCGAGTGTAATTTTGCCCCGCTTTTCCCCGTCAACCGCTCTGAA
>CAKQRB010000006.1 GCA_934271195.1 uncultured Alphaproteobacteria bacterium
CAAATTCCCGAGCAAAAGTTTTTCCGGTTGTCATCAGCGCCAGAACAGTCGCTGACAGCATAAGTCTCATGTGTAGCATTTTCATTGTCCGGACCCCTTCTCAAAAAATCTGTTCTCAATCCCGTAATACTGTCCGATACTCCGGCCGCCACCGGAATATCAGACAAATTTTTGCATGAAAGTTGCCGATATCAGAAGGATGAAAAACGACATTTTGGCAACCTTGATACAGCCTTAATTGTACTATAAACGATCCATGGTGTCAATATAAGCTGAGAACCCATACGGATATTTTCGATAAAAAAGCCATTTTTTGGAAAATAAGACTTTGTATTTGCTGAATATTTAATTTTAATGCCAATTGATGAAAAAAATTGAAATTAATGAGCTTTATATAAGATTTGATGTTACCCGACAAGCGAATCTGCGCATTTTTTTCGCCTCGAAAGAATGTGAGTATTTAACTTAAAATCCCGACATAGCATCTCGGCCTAAAAAACAAGAAATTGTTAGGCTTGCGAAGAAGGTTTCAAGCTGCAAACACTAAATTCAGAAAAAGACTAATGCTGCGACGGAGATTTCGAGCGACATGTACAAAAAAGTACACGAGCAAGAAATCTCCTAGCATGATTAGCCTTTAGCGGGATTTAACAGTGGCTTCTTTGAGGGTTTGGAACAACACATACAATAAAGGAATGACCAACAAACCGACAAAAGTACCCAATAACATTCCGTAAAATACCGGAACGCCAATGGCAATACGGCTGCTGGCACCGGCGCCCGTCGCCACAATCATCGGCAAAACGCCCAAAATGAAAGTAAAGGCCGTCATCAGTACCGCACGAAACCGTTCTTTAGTTCCGGTCATCGCCGCACGAATGATAGAAGCTCCGCGCTCCTGCTCCTCTTTGGAAAATTCCACAATCAAAATAGCATTCTTACTGGCCAAACCGACAAGCAGAATCAGCCCAAGCTGAGCATAGATACTCAGCGACAATCCGGTGATAAACAAACCTGCCAGAGCCCCGAGCATTGCCACGGATACCGACGTTAATACCGGTAACGGTGTCAGCCAACTTTCATACTGTGCCACCAGAAACAAATAACCAAAGGTAATTGCCAGAACCAAAAGATAGCCAATCTGACCGCCGCTGGCTTTTTCCTGATAACTGATTCCGGACCAGTCATAAGTAAAGCCCTGCGGCAATCCTTTAGACAATTGTTCCAGAGAAGCCATTGCCTCGCCGGTACTGACGGAATTATTCTGAACCGCCGTAATAGAAGCGCTCGGATACTGGTTGTAACGGGTAACAACACGCGGAGACAAAACCTTGCGCAGTTTAACCACGCTGCCCAAAGGCACCATTTCGCCGTTTTTATTCTGAACATGCAGATTGCCGATACTGTCAATATCTTTACGGAACTTCCAGTCAGCCTGAATCATAACTTTGTTCACCTGCGTGCCAAAGTTCACGTCATTGACATAACTTGAGCCGAGATAATTCTGCAATACGGCAAAGATATCCCCGATGGCCACACCCATTGCCTCGGCTTTCTGCCGATCAATATCCAAATAAATATTCGGTGTCTTAGCAGTATAAGTCGTATAGGCATAAGAAACTTCCGGCGCCTGATTAACCCGTTGCAGCATATTCTGCAAAGCGGCTTCAATCTGCTGGGGATTATCAGTATTAGTGGACAACAGACGATAATCCATACCGCCGCTCATGCCAAGCCCCATAATTGCCGGCGGCTCAAACAACTGAACCTCGGCCTGCGGCTTGTTGGCAAGTTTGGCACGAATACGATTCAAAATATTGGTAGAATACAACTCATCGCCTTTACGTTCATTCCACGGCCGCAGGGTAATAAAGCCCAGCGCAACGTTTTCACCGGATCCGCCGATCATACTGACGCCGGCAACAATCATAACGCTGTCAACCCCCTGCTCTTCTTTCATCAGCGGATAAATCTCATCAATAAACTTCTGCGTACGTTCGCGCGTTGCACCCTCAGGCAGCTGAATATTGACCATGATAACGCCTTGATCTTCATTCGGAATAAACGAAGTCTGACTAATGCTCAACAGCGCATACACCCCGATAACGATCAGACCGAATAACAACGCGATTACCGAGACCTTACGAGCCACAATTGCAACAATCGCCACATACGTATCTCTGACTTTGTTCAAAGACTTGTTAAACCAGAACAACGGACCATGCGTAATCTTTTTCAACGGACGCAAAATTGTTGCACACAAAGCTGGAGATAATGTCAGAGCATTCACGGACGAGAAGAAAACCGAAGTCGAAATCGTCACGGCAAACTGCTGATAAATTCGTCCGGTAATACCGCCCATAAACCCGACCGGAACAAAGATGGCCAGCAACACCAGCGTTGTGGCAATAACGGCGCTGGAAACCTGTTCCATTGCCTTAATTGTAGCCTCCTTCGGCGTCAGCTTTTCCGTTTCCATCAGATAAAGCACGCGCTCGACCACCACAATCGCATCGTCCACCACCAGACCGATGGCCAGTACCAACCCAAACATCGTCAGCATATTAATACTGTATCCCAGAGCCAGCATCACGGCAAAAGTTGCAAAAATAGACACCGGAATGGTCAGGGTCGGCACAAGTGTAGACCGCCAGTCCTGCAAAAATATATAGCAGACAAACACCACCAGAACAAACGTCAAAATCAACGTAAAGACAACTTCCTCAATTGACGCCTCAATATACTCCGTAGAGTCATAACCAATCATATAAGTCATGTCTTCGGGAAAACTCTGCGAAAGCTTCTCAATTTCGGCCTTAACAGCAGCCATTGCTTCAAGAGCATTAGCGCCGGCCAGCTGATTGATTGCAATGGCAACGTTCGGTGCATTATTAAACTTGGAGGTTGCATGATAACTTTCTTCGCCGACCTCAACACGGGCAATATCTTTCAGGTGCAACAACCCGCCCTGCTCGGCAGTCCGGACAATAATGTTTTTAAAGTCCTCTACCTCGTTAATACGCCCCAAAGTCTGCAAGGTATAAACCATCTGCTGATGTCCGTCGCCGGGCATTGCGCCGACGCTTCCGAGCGAAGGCTGATAGTTCTGGCTTTCAATTGCCGCCGTAACGGCAGAAAGCGGCAAATTCAATGCCGTAATTTTATCAGCATCAAGCCAGACACGCATACTCAGCTTTGAAGAATAAACATTGACTTCACCCACGCCGTAAACACGCGCCAGATTGTTCTTGATATTGTTTTGCACATAGTCGGCCAGTTCCAGAGTCGAGTGCGTTCCTTTCGGTGAACCAATAGTAATAAAGCCCAGAATATTGGAAGACCGGCTGCGAACCGTCAAGCCCTGACGGGTCACTTCCGTCGGCAGCTTAGACTGAGCCTGCTGAATACGGTTTTGCACTTTAACCTGTGCCATATCTCGGTCAACGCCAACCTTAAAAGTAACGGTCAGCTGATAGCTGGAATTCTCAGAAGAAGAACTCATATACAACATATCTTCCACACCGTTAATTTCTTCTTCCAGTGGAATACCGATAGTTTTGGCCACAACCTCCGCACTGGCGCCGGGATAAGCCGCCGAAACCACCACTTCCGGCGGCGTAATCTCTGGATAAAGAGCAATCGGCAAAGAGAAAATGGAAATAACGCCCGCCAACGTCAGCACGATGGAAATAACCATCGCAAAACGCGGACGCTCAATAAAAATTCTGGAAAACATCTGTTACTTCACCTCCGCAACGTCAGAAACAAGCTGGGTATTGACTTTCTGTCCTTCGCGAACTTTTTGCAGCCCTTGAATAATAACTTTGTCGTCAGAGCTCAGACCGTCAAGAACAATTTGCTTGTCCTCATAGACATCACCCAGTTCAACACGCTTCTGTTCGGCAATGCCGTCTTCGCTTACAGTAAAGACATAATTGCCGTGCTGATCCTGAGCCAAAGCTGCCTGAGGAACCAAAACGGCCAATTGTTGCTGCTTCTCGCCGATGCGAATATCAACATAGTTCCCCGGAATCAGCAAATCATGATCGTTTTTATACTCGGCATAAACCGCAATCGTCGCCGTTTCCGTATTGACTTCATTATCGGCAAAACGGGACTGCAGATTATTAACCAGAACCGTACCGTTAGAAAGAACCAACTCGGTCAACAGCTGATTTGCCTTGCCATCATACATCTGACGCATATCAAGCATATCACGGTCCGTCACGGAAAAAGCCACGCGGATCGGATTGGTCTGAACAATGCGCGCCAACGTCTGAGTTGCGGAAGACACATAGTTTCCTTCCGTAACCAGAGCCTTGCCGATACGGCCGCTGATCGGCGCCTTGATTTCGGTATAGCCTAAATCAATTTTTGCCAGATCAAGATTGGCTTTTGCCTGGGCAACAGCGGCTTTAGCCTGCAAATAGTTGCTTTCAGCCGTATCCAGAGTTGCTTTGGAAGCATAATTCTGCTTGCTCAGAGAAGACTGTCTCTTATAATCGCGTTCGGTTTTTACCAGATTCGCCTCAGCGCTTTCCAGTTCGGCCTGACGCAGTTCCACATTGGCAATATAACGCTCCTGTTCAATCACAAACAAAATGTCGCCTTCATTAACAAAAGAGCCTTCTTCAAACAAAACTTTTTCAACATAACCGGTAATTTGCGGCATAAGATTAACACTCTTAATCGGCTCAACATGACCGATATAAGTTTTTTTCGGAGAGATATCGCGCGTTTCCAGCTGCTGTATCAGGACATAAGGAACCCCGCCGCCCATTGCGCTCATATTTGCCGCCGGCGGCGTCAGACGACCTTTCAGATACCAGCCTGCCGCACCGCATAACAAAAAGACAACCACTCTTTTTATAATTACTCTGTTCTTCAACTTACCAACTTGCATCTCATTACCTCTCGTTCTTAATGCTCTTTATCAACAAACCCAAACTCTTTCTGACCATTTCGGGAAAACGAACCAGTTCGGAACTGCCGGAAAGCACTTCCGATAACATTCCCTGCCATAAAGACACCAAAATCAAAGCCAAATCGTCAACATTTAAATCGGGCTTTATTTCTCCACTTTTTTGAAAAGATGTCAACAACTCTTTTAATTCTTTCAGAGGGATATCCCTGATCTCCCTGATGGCATTGCCGACAGTTTTCACAATTCCTTCCGACCATTCCATGTGGAAACGGGCAAAAAACAAAAAACGGCGATAGTTAGCATCGTCAACCACCATTTTTGCAATTTTCACCTGAACCTCGCACAGGTCTTCCAAATTCTTAACATTTTTTGCAAATTCTTTAATCTTATAATGATTATCATAAAAATTCTGCCTGATAACTTCTATCAGCAAATCCGGTTTATTTTTAAAATGCCAATAGACAGCGCCTTTCGTCAGATTTATTTTTGCGGCAATATCATCAAAAGTCGTTCGCGCATACCCTTTGGTACAAAAAACATCCAATGCCGCCGCAAGAATGGCGTTTCGGGTTTGCTCAGCTTCTTCTTTCGTCTTTCTTACCATTACATCACCTGAAATTACTCATACATTCAGATTGAATGTATAAAACAAAATTTTATAAAATCAAGCATTTTTATAGATATCCCCCAGTAAACTGGGGGTTCTCAGGAAAAGGCACCGAAAGGTGCCTTTTCTTTACAGCTCCAAACGGAGCTGACCTAAATCCTGTCGTCCTTGAAACTCTAC
>CAKQRB010000007.1 GCA_934271195.1 uncultured Alphaproteobacteria bacterium
TGGATCGGGGATGTGATTGATGCTTTGTCTGCCGGAGATGACAGTTATGTGGAAAAGGTGTTGCAGGATACCAAAGAAAAAGTGATATCTTTATGCAAGCAGTTTCCGATTTATTCATAATCGCGAAAGCTGCTACTGGCGTATGGTGCGGATGTTAGCCGGCGTGATTGTCAGGGATGGACCTCGCTAATGACTGAAAGACTGTGAAAACGATTATACAGAAAAGCCAGATACTCAAAGACAGCGTACTTTTGCAACGTTTGTAATGAAAAACAGCCGGAGAAACGGGAATTTTGCTTGTAATTTCCGGTGGCTTTTGGTATATTGTCCAGAGTCTGAAAAGGAAATCGAAAATGCAGGAAATCAGCTCAAAAAAATTAACGGAAATTGTCGGGTCTTCATCTCAGGTTGTTGATTGTACAGTCAAAAATGTGGTGACGGACAGTCGTCTCGTCCAGCCCGGCGATTTGTTTATTGCCATACGCGGCGAGAAGTTTGATGCGCATCAGTTTGTGTCGGAAGTGTTAAATCAGGGAGCGGCGTTGGTTTTGGTTGAACATATTGTTGACGGAGCCGATCCGGCAAGGCAGATTGTGGTGAACAATACGATAAAGGCTTTCGGGCTTATCGGCGCTTATAACCGTTCTTTGTTTAAGGGATTTGTTGTCGGTCTGACCGGAAGTTCCGGCAAGACAACGACTAAGGAAGAGATAAAATTTTTATTGGAAAAATTTGGGAAGGTTTATGCCACTTCGGGGAACTTTAACAATTTTATCGGCGTACCGAAAACTTTATGTGATTTGGATATGAGTGCCGATTTTGCCGTGATCGAAATGGGAATGAGTGCTAAAGGCGAAATTGCCGAGCTGGTTTCTTATGTTCAGCCGGATATGGCCGTTATTACCAATGTTTATCCGATGCATATTGAGTTCTTTGAAAATTTTGAAGGCATTGCCGAGGCCAAGGCCGAGATATTTCAAGGGTTAAAAAAAGGCGGTTATGCGCTGGTTAATGCTGATACAAATTTTGCCGGCCTTTTATGTAAACGGGCGGAAGAACAGGGGGCGAAAGTGGTGACTTTCGGCAAGTCTGATTTGGCTGATTTTCAGTTTAAAACGGCGCAGGAAGGCGAGCATTATATGTATAATGCCCTCTGTGCCTTAAAAGTGGTTCAGCTTTTGGGGCTTGATGTTAGAAAGGCGCAGGAATTTGTGAAAGATTTTGGCGCGTTGGATGGGCGCGGTCGTGAGTGGAAACTTCATTTTGCCGGCGGCACTTATACCCTTATTGATGACAGTTATTCCGGACAGCCCGAGGCTATGAAGCTGGCCATTGAAACACTCGGCAAAAGAAAAGTATCCGGCCGCAAGGTGGTTGTGCTCGGCAAAATGGCTGAACTCGGAGAGATTTCTCAATCGCGGCATATTGAAATCGGTAAGGCACTGGCGGCAACGGATGTTGACGTGGCGGTCGGCGTTTGTCCTGAAATGAAAGATATGCTGGCGCAGCTGCCGGAGCGCATGGAAAAGCATTATTTTGAAAATAAAGAAGGTTTAGATGAGTTTTTGTTAAATAAGTTGTTGCAAAATAACGATATTATCCTTATAAAAGGAGCCAGATATTCTTCAAAACTTTATCAGGTGGCTGAGAGTTTAATCAAACAAGGAGACGCAGCGGCATGAAATGTCCTTTTTGCGGATGCGATGATACGCAGGTTAAAGATTCTCGCAATGCCGACGACAATACGGCCATTCGTCGGCGGCGTGAGTGTCCGGAGTGCGGGTCGCGTTTTACGACCTTTGAACGGGTGCAATTGCGCGAATTAGTCGTTATTAAAAAAAACGGTGAAAAAACAATGTTTGATCGCGACAAGTTAGCGCGTTCGATTCAGATTTCGGTGCGCAAGAGGCCGGTTAATCCGGAGCGGGTTGAAAAGATTGTCAATTCAATTCAGCGTCGTTTGGAAACCTCAGGCGAAAATGAAATTCCTTCTCGCGTTATCGGCGAGTATGTGATGGAAGCGCTTTCTCATCTTGATCATGTTGCTTATATCCGCTTTGCTTCGGTATATAAGGATTTTCGAGAGGTGAAAGATTTTGAAGATTTTGTGGAAACTATTGATAAACTTGCCCGTCCGGAGTCAGAAACCGGCAATGCGGCAGAATAACGGGGAAAATTATGGAAAAATTTGTTTCTAAAAAAATTAAAATGAAGTCCGGTGCCAGACTGGCGGCCGTGCAGGCAACTTATATGATTGAATACGGACAGCTGCCGGTTGACGAGGTGGTGCGCGACTTTGTTAACGGTGAGGTCGGACGTTATGTGATTGAAGATGACGAGTTGCACCATAAGGAAGAACTGCTTGAAGTGGAAGAAATGGATACCAATTATTTTGCCGAGATTGCGCGCGGCGTGCAGAGCAAGAAAGAATATATTGAAAAATCTTTGGAGCATTATCTTAAGCAAGGCTGGTCTTTTGAGCGTCTGGACGGAACGTTGCGCGCACTTCTTTTGTGTGCCGTTTATGAATTAATCAATACGTTAGACGTTGATGCTAAAGTTATTATTCAAGAATATGTTGATTTGGCTTATGCTTTCTTTTCCAAAAACGAGCCCAAAATGGTAAATGCTTTGTTGGATCAGATTGCAAAAGAAGTCAGGTAAGCGTATAATGGATTATTAGAGCAATTTTACATGGTCTCGAAAAATTCATGTACTATTTTGTACACTAAAATTTTTCTCGCCATTAGAAATCACTCTACTAACCTCATTCTCCGCTTACCTGCGGTAAGGTATAGTGGGTTATTAGAGCAATTTTACATGGTCTTGAAAGATGTATGTACTATTTTGTACACTAAAATTTTTCTCGCCATTAGAAATCACTCTACTAACCTCATTCTTCGCTTATCTGCGGTAGACATATAATGAGTTATTAGAGCGATTTTACATGGTCTTGAATTGAAGTAAATTAAAAACAGGAGAACAATGGCAAAATTAAAGGTATATGAATATCCGCATCCGATTTTGAAAAAGAAATCTGTTCCGGTTGCGTCAGAAGAATTCGGTGAGGAGCTTCGCAAGACATTGGATGATATGCTTGAGACAATGTATGAGGAAATCGGTGTCGGTTTAGCCGCGCCGCAGGTCGGAATTTCAAAACGCATGATTGTTATTGATTATGAACGAGATGACGAAGGCGGCAAACCAGGTCATCCGATGTATTTGGTGAATCCCGAAATTATTTGGAAGTCAGAAGAAAAAGTTTGTGGGACGGAAGGCTGCCTGTCGGTTCCAGAACAGCGCGCCGAAGTGGAGCGTTTTGCCGCAATCAAGGTCAAATATCAGGATGTTGACGGCAAAGAGCATATTGTAGAAACAGATGATTTTCTGGCGATTGTGTTGCAGCATGAAATTGACCATTTGGACGGCATTCTTTATATTGATCGTATCAGCCGTCTAAAGCGTCAGATGTTGGTAAAAAAACTTGAAAAAATGCGCAAAGAGCGGGCAGGTGAATAATGAGGGTTGTTTTTATGGGAACACCGGATTTTGCCGTGCCGGCTTTGAAAGCGATTGCCGCAGAGCATGAGGTGATTGCTGTATATACTCAGCCGCCGCGTGAGGCCGGACGCGGAAACAAAATCTTGAAAACACCGGTTAATCTGGTTGCAGAAGCCCTTGAAATTCCGGTGAAAACGCCCTTGTCTTTGAAAAAGGCCGAAGCACAGGACGAGTTGCGCGCTTTGAAGGCTGATATTGCGGTTGTGGCTGCTTATGGTTTGATTTTGCCTAAAGCCGTTTTGGAGATGTTTCCGAAAGGCGTTATTAATATTCATGCCTCTTTGTTGCCGCGATGGCGCGGTGCCGCACCGATACAGCGGGCGATTGAGGCCGGAGACGAAAAGTCCGGCGTGACGATTATGATGGTTGACGAAGGACTGGATACCGGTGATATGCTGCTCAAAAGCGAGGTGACGATTGATGAGAATACGACAGGTGAGATTTTACATGACAAGCTGGCAGAAATCGGCAAAAATTTGATTTTGGAAGCTTTGCAAAATATAGATAGTTTGAGGCCGAAAAAACAAGATGATGCATTGGCTTGTTATGCAAAAAAATTGGAAAAGTCTGAAGCAAAGTTGGATTTTAATCTGCCGGCGCTTGTATTGGAGCGCAAAATTCGGGCGTTTAATCCGTATCCTGGAGCATTTTTTGAATATCATGGCGAAAGATTTAAGGTTTTTGCGGCCGAGGTTTTGGATGGTAGTGCCGGAATGGAGCCGGGAGCTTTGGTGCCTAATGACAGCGGTTTGCTGATTGAGTGTAATCCCGGAATGTTGTTTGTGACAGAAATTCAGCGGCAGGGGAAAAAGGTAATGCCTGCCGATGAATTGCTCCGCGGTTTTGAATTTGATATCGAAACGGTATTGAAGTGAGGAATTATAAGAACAGTCCGTAAAAAACGGACTGTTCTTTTTGTGTGGGGGGTTAACAGCAGGGGTTGTTCATAGAGGTACGGGCAGCAGTGCAGGCATTGTAGTCTTTGTATCCAGTACTGATGCAGTCAAAATATACCTCTCTGGTTTCTTTGGTAGTACCGCTGTATGTAGTGCAAAAATATTTTCGACTGCTTCGAATATATTGTGTTGGGTCGCCATTCCAGTGTGTATCGCACCATCCGGCGCAAGCCGTCACTCTTGAGGTCTCGGTTCCAGGTTTACAAGTATCTCCGGCATTGCACGATTTACAAGAAGAACAGCAAGGACAAGTCGAAGCGCATCCGTACGTGCAGGTCACATGTGAAGAATGAGTACAGCAGGCAGAACAACGTCTGCAAGTTCCGCCGCAACCGTCC
>CAKQRB010000008.1 GCA_934271195.1 uncultured Alphaproteobacteria bacterium
AGAGGTTCGAACTCCCGACCCTCTCGGTGTAAACGAGATGCTCTTCCAGCTGAGCTAAACTCCCATCATGTTTACGAAAGATTTTATACACTCATAAAATGAATTAATCAAGCAAAAAAATAAAAAAAATTCATTTTTTTTAAGAAAACAAATATTTTCAAAAGGATAGAAAAAATATATTTTATTATGACTGAAAATAAAGGCTGAAAAACCGTCACTCACAGGCTGTTTTTGTCAACATGGAGCGTTATACCCTCATCCCCCAGTTTTATACAATATTTTCGTCTGGGGTTATTTAACCGTTGCCTCAGCCTGCAAAGAACTGACACAATCCTATATCTTATTTCAATGTTCCGAAAGAAAAACCGTCCCACACAAACATTGAAACCTTAAATAAAAAAAGCCGCGTCAGTTATTCGCGGCCTCCTCTGGGTGCCCTTTGTACATAACGGACACGATTTTGCGAACTTTGTTCATGTTGTTCCTGCAAGTTCTCCCTTTGGCGTCCGGCACCTGTTACCGTCCTGACTGTCTGAACAGCACCGCTAACTCTCTCAGCCGCATTTGTAACTCTTCTTACTCTTTGATTAATTTCCATCGGCAATGCCTGACCGAACATAAACTTGGCAGATTCAATCTCGCCTTTTCTTCTTCTGACTTTAGAGGCCAAATCTCTTCCGGGCTGCGTAATCTTATCAACTTCATTATCAAACTTTTCTATTTTTTCATAAATTTTATTAAAAAGCTTGCTGCCATCTTGAGCCTGCATTTGTGTCGCAGACAGAGAAAAAGTGCCGATAGCAATCAAAGCAGCACGACGCAGGTTCTTTTTGGCATCATCTAATTTGAAAATTTTCTTCATCCTTGAAATCCTTCAGTTAAAACAAAATTTCGATTATAGGATAGCTTATTTTAGACAAAATAGCAAGGAAAATCGTAAAATAGCCATAATTTCTCCAAAAGCAATATATTCCGGCACTTTCCGCCTCCAATAGATTTTTTTATTACAACAACTGATATACCATAAACAAAAAATCAAATACCTTATAACGTGCAAATAATAATAATTTCGAATCCCAAATGCTCAAAAACACAAAAAAAACGGAATCCACTTATGATGAATCCCGTTTTTAAATAACTCAGCTAAATAAAAGGACCGGCCAAAACCGATCCCTTAATATTAGTTTACAGAGTCTTGCAGAGCTTTACCAGCTTTGAATTTAGCCTGCTTGCGAGCCGGAATTTTGATTTCGGCACCGGTGCGCGGATTGCGGCCGGTAGTAGCAGAACGTTTAGATACAGCAAATGTACCAAAACCAACCAGACGAACTTCATCGCCAGATTTCAAAGCTGAAGTAATTGTAGATACAAATGCATCCAAAGCTTTTGCAGAATCAGTTTTTGTCAGACCGGTTTCGTTAGCAATGCTAGAAATTAATTCGTTTTTATTCACTGTGAGGACTCCCTCTAATATATTAAGTTACAAACCATTGTAAAGCGGCAATATCCTTAATTCCTCAGACCTTACGCCCCTTACACAAAAAATTTAAGCGTGATTTTTCCGTAAAGTCAAACAAAAACAACGCAGACAAGGCAAAAAATCCACATTTTCTCTTATAAAAATGCATTTTTACCGAGTTATTAACAGGAAAAAAACACGGAAAACCGCTTTATACCTGATTTTATAAACGATTCGGACTGCGATTCTGATTTTTCCGCGCAGAGTCGGAAAAACCCCGAAAACTAAAATTCGGGGTTTTTACATCAATTTTATTCGTTAAGATTAATATCAGCAATTATAAGGCCAACAATAACTTGTACAATAACAATCTATCTGAGGTCCTTTCGTATTACACTCCTGTTCTGTTGAATAGTACTCCCTAACATCATACGCTATTCCCGAATCTACCTCGGTTGTTCCATTATAAAAAGTTTTTGTTCTGGTTATCTGCAGATTACATACTCCCCGAAAATCTCCTGCTGCCCTGTTATAAACTTGACAGTGGCCTTTTTTATTTGTTACTCCGGTACATTCGCTTGTACAAGACTTGACATCGGTTCCGGCATTGCACGATTTACAAGAAGAACAGCAAGGACAAGTCGAAGCGCATCCGTACGTGCAGGTCACATGTGAAGAATGAGTACAGCAGGCAGAACAACGTCTGCAAGTTCCGCCGCAACCGTCC
>CAKQRB010000009.1 GCA_934271195.1 uncultured Alphaproteobacteria bacterium
TTTACGTGCAAAGCTGTAAGCTCTTTGGAACCACGCGCCTAGCGCGTGGTTTTCTGGATACAATGAAAGCCCGCGGAACAAAATATGCGGGCTTTTTTGTTGTTGAAAATATTAAAAATTACGTTGATGTTGTTATGCCTGTATAAGAAGAAAATTTTAGCAATTAACAGTGTTTGTTTTTATTGTTGACCTGATTAAAACTATTATCTATCTTTAATTTTAACTATTAAAGAGAGGTGGTATGAAAATTTCAGTTATTATTCCTGTCTATAATGTGGAAAAATACTTGGCATCTTGTTTACAAAGCATTGTAAATCAGACATTTTGTGATTGGGAGCTGATTGCGGTCAATGACGGCAGTTCGGACAAAAGCGCCGATATTCTGAGGCAATATGCCCAAGATGATGCGCGCATAAAAGTAATAACCCAGCCAAACGGTGGTGTCAGTGCGGCCAGAAATGCAGGTTTGAAAGCTGCAAAAGGCGATTTTGTCTGCTTTGTTGATTCTGATGATTATGTTCATCCGCAAATGCTGGAATTGTTGTTAAATGCGGCTGAAAAAGAAAATGCCGATGTTGCAATTGCGTCTTTTTGCAGAGAAGGAGAGCTTTCTTCCGGAACGTATCAGTTAAGTGAAATAGAGCTGGAATACGGCGTTGCCGATGCCGGATATTATCTGCAAAATGTGCATAAGCTGAATTACAGCGTTTCTCCCAAATTGATCCGACGTGACTTTATCGGAAATTTACGGTTTAATGATTGGTCTTGCGCAGAGGACTGGTGTTTTAATCTGGAGTTGGCGATTAAAGGGTTTCGTTATGTGAAGCTGTTTGCGCCTTTGTATGTCTATGTGATGAATGAGGCTTCAATATCGCATTCGCCGTTCAGTCGGAAGAAACTTGAAAGTTATTGTGCCGAGGCGGAATATTTTTATGAAAAATATCATGATGATAAAGCTTTTGCTGTTTTGCGGAAAGATTTTTTTCGCCGATTGTGCCTGATGGCAATCGGAGAAGCACGTAAGGCACAGAGCCGGTCGGAAAGACACAAACTGCGTCGAGAATATGCGTCCAGATTATTGAGACTTTACAAATGCGGCGCGTTTGATATGCGTCAATTTTTGCCGCGGCAGAAAATCAAGTTTTGGCTTTTTTTGCTTCGGGGTATGTTGAAAATATAAGAATGGTTTGACTTGTGTTTAAAGGTCGTGTAGTTTTTTTCTATCTGTTGAAGATAGAGGAAAATTTTATGAAAAAGCTTTTGAACTTTTGCAAGTATCTCCGTTTGTCAGCCAATAATCTGATTATTCGATTATTGCCGGCCAAAAAAATGCAGCCGGCCAAGTATTATCTTTCTTTGTGTTCTATTTTTAAGAACGAAGAAAAGTATATGAAGGAATGGCTCGATTTTCATTTGATTGTCGGATTTGAACATTTTTATCTTTATAATAATTTTTCTTCTGATAATTATCAGAAAGTATTGAAGCCTTATATTGAAAAAGGTTTTGTCACGTTGATTGACTGGCCTTATCAGCATGGGCAGATGGGGGCTTATAATGACTGTGTGAGCAAGTTTAAGAACGAGAGCAACTGGATTGCTTTTATGGATTTGGACGAGTTTGCCGTACCGTTGTCCTGTGACAATGTGAAAGACTGGCTGAAAAATTATGAGAAGTTTCCTTGTGTGTTAGGCTTTTTCAAAGATTTTTCTTCTTCCGGCAGGATGAAAGACGATGAAAGCAAGCCGGTTATTGAGCAGTTTGTTGTTTGTTCCGATTTTATCTCGCCGTCAATGTTTTTGAATATGGCTTGGGCAGACCGGATAAAAGAATTCAGACTTTCTCATTTTTGCCGTTTTAAATTCTTTAACAAGGTTTGTCCGGAAAATGCCGGTTTTTTGTGCCGCTGGCATGAACAGCCCAGAAAGCTTAATTTTCAGTTTAATCACTATCACAGCAAGAGTTTTGATTATTATGTCAGCAAGAAAATTCCCAACGGTGATGTTTTTAGCGCTCAAAACAGTTATTCTCTGAAGCATTTTTATAAAAATGAACAAAAATGCGGCAAGGTTGATTATAACGCTTACCGCTATCTGATTAAGTTAAAAAACTTTAATCTGGACGATTATCAGGCTTAATTACATTTTTTGCTTTGTTTGAGGATGTAATAATTGGCAAGTGTGCCTGAGATTGGTTTTTGTTCCATATCAAGGCGCCGAATTTGTTCGTTTTCAAGCTTATAATAAGATTTTTCGCCGGCGGCGGAAGTCAGTTCTATGGTGTTGTCGGCAATATGGTATTTTCCGGTTTCAATAAAGGTTCCGTCATCTTTGTTAATATAAACCAGTTCTTCAATATAGGAACGGTCTTGTCCAAAAGTTATGGTTGTGGCGATTCCCGGTCCGTCGGCTGCGGGCAGGGTACCCTGATAGGTGCCGCAGATTTCTTTGTCAGCGGAACAACTGCTGAGCAGGGCAAGAGAGAATATTATGGCAATATGTTTCATGTTTTTCTCCTTGGGGGTTACATATAATCTTCTTTATAATGATTTTAAGTTAAAAAACTCATAAAATTTTAAAAAGCATGCTTGTGGCAAAAAGCAGACGGTCTGCGATTAATGCTTTTTTGTCTTCGGTCACAACTTATATTGTCGAATTGGACTGAGTGTTTATCTTTTTTAATTCCCTGATATTATCAGGAAATTTTTTATGCCTTGTTAGTAAATAATTTAAAGTTTAAGACTAAAATGTAAGGATAATGAATTGATTTTAAAAGAGTGGTGATCGGCTTATGGGGTTAATTTGCTTATCGGCGCGGTTAGTAAAGAAAAGTAAGGGACTGAAATGAAAAAAGAACTTCTGGCTCCGGCCGGTGATATAGAGGCCGGCTATGCTGCCCTTTATTATGGCGCAGATGCCGTGTATCTAGGCTTGCAGCAGTTTTCGGCTCGGGCGACTGCTACCAATTTTAATGAAGAGAAACTGCGGGATTTTGTCGCTTATGCGCATCATCTGGGGCGCAAGGTTTTTGCGGCGGTTAATACGTTGGTACAGGAAAACGAGCTGCCGGATTTATTAAAAACGTTGGATATTTGTTCGCGTTGCAATGTTGACGCCGTGATTATTCAGGATTTGGGAACGGCACGGATTGTGCGGGAACAGTATCCGGAACTGGAAATGCATGCCAGTACGCAGATGGCCGTTCACAACAAAGAAAGTGCTCTGGCTTTGCAGAAACTTGGTTTTTCGCGCGTGGTGGTGGCGCGGGAGCTTTCGTTGCCCGAGATTAAAGAAATCGCTTCTATTCCAGATTTGGAAACCGAGGCTTTTATTCATGGCGCGTTATGCTATTCTTACAGCGGTTTGTGTTTGTTTTCTTCCATGGAGAGCGGCAAAAGCGCCAATCGCGGAAAATGTTTATATCCTTGTCGCGCCGAATTTGACGGTGAAGACGGCAGAAAGCATTATTTTTCAATGAAAGACATGGCGCTGCAGGAAGACGTGTTGAAAATGCCGGTCACTTCCTTAAAAATTGAAGGACGCAAGAAAACGGCTTTGTATGTGGCTGCCGTAACGGATTATTACCGGCATATTCTTGACGGCAACGGTGTCGATTTGCAGAAAGAGGAAAATATTAAGCAGATTTTTTCCCGTCCATGGTGCAAGTTTCATTTTAACGGCAAGCGCAAAGACGTGATTGATCGGGATTACGTGGGGCACAGAGGGCTTTTTATCGGCAAAATCAGTTCAGTGCAGAATGGCCGGATGCTGTTGACGCCGGCTCATAAAATTTCTCGTTTTGACGGGATTCAAATTGATGTGCCGGGGGAGGAAAAGCCGTTTGGTTTTTCTTTGCAAAATCTGCGTGTTAACGGAAAAAACGTGTTTGAGGCAGAAGCTGGACAGACGGTTGAAATCGTTTTGCCGCCAAAAGCGCCGGCCTTAAAGAAAGGTTATGCGGTTTATCTGGCTTCCGCTACGGCGGTTAAGGGCGCTTATCCTTATGAAAAGCCAAAATCCGGCGAATTTAAACCGCGGTATCCGTTGCAAGTTTCCGTGGCAGTGCGGAAAAATAAGGTTATGGCAGGCGCCAATGGTTTTATGGCGGAAGTTTCGGGAGATTTTTTGCCGGCGGCGCAACCGGAGAAAACAATTGAAGCTATTGAAAAAGCTTTTGCCAAAACAGGAGAAACGTATTTTGAACTTGCCGGACTGGATATTGACAATCCTGACGGACTTTTTGTGCCGGTGTCTTTGCTTAATGAGTTGCGTCGTTCGCTGTATGGCAAAATTGTTCTTCCTGAAAAATGTGGGGCCTTGCCTGCAACTGAAGGGCGGGCTTTGCCACATTTGGTAAAGAAGATTGTCAAAACTGATGCGCCGGAAAATATCGCTTTGCTGAATCTGGCGGATGTGGACGAGATTATTGTTCTATTGTCACCGGATTTTAACGTTTCGGCTTTGAAAAATCTGCCCAAAAATAAAATTCGTTTGGCATTGCCGGCGGTTTGCCGTTATCCGAAGCAGTTTGAGCCGCTGATCGCTAAGCTTTTGGAGCAGGGGTATAAAAAATGGGAAATCGGCAATTACTGGGGTTTGCAGATATTGCCGCGCAACGGTATTGATTTGAGCTTTGACGCTTCGTTATATATGATGAACACGCAGGCTGTTCAAGAGGCAAAATCAGTCGGTGCTGCCCGTGTGACTTTGGCTTTGGAAGATACACCGTTTAATTGGCAGAATGTGTCATTGTCGGCGGCGCTGCCGGTTGTTATGGTCGTTTATCAGGATGTGCCGTTGTTTACCAGCGCGGCTTGTATTCGGAGCAATGATTGTAAAAATTGTCCGCGCGGCGAAAGACGGATTGAGATGTCGCGTAACGGTGAGAAATATATGGCATTGTCAAAAGACTGTCAGATTATGATGTTTGCCGAAAAGCCGTTTTGCGCGGCGGCGGAGGCTTCTGCGGTTAAAGCAAATTTTCAGAGAGCCGACTTTTGTTATAAAAAATATTCGCCAGAGCAGGTTAAAGCAATATGGGACAAGGTTATGAACGGACAGGACGTGCCTTTGTGTCGCAAGGGAAATATAGGTCGCCAGATTTAGAAAATTGCGCTGCTTTTGAGGCAGTGCAATTTTTTTTATAATTTTTTTGAACTTTTGGGAAGATGTTTTCGTTATACCTTATGTAAGGAGGAAAAATGGACGATATTTCTAAACTGTTGAAAGAAGCCAAGCCGCTTTATTTTGCCAGAAAAAGACGCAATAACCGGATTAAGGCTTTGGCGACCATGCTGGCTCTGGTGTTTATGGCCGGTCACTTGTATCCGCAGAAGTATACTTATGTCGAGTATAACTTTGATAATCTGGAACGTGAAATATATTTGACGGAGAACGGGTCGGTGATTGAGGATTTGGGACTGCCGACCGATGAGTTTGGTTTGTTGATGGTCGGATAAAAGTTTATGAAGCAGATTATTTTGGAAAACCGCAACCGTGTTAAGGCGATTATCCGCAGGTTGACAGGCTCTAATAATGAGGATCTGGAACAGGAAGTTTATATCAAAACCTGGCAGAATCTGGACAAGTATCAGGAACAGGGAAAATTTGCGCAATGGATTTCAACGCTGACGGCCAATGTCTGCCGCGATTATTTCAAGTCGAGGCAATATCGGCAAAATGCAGCGCAGAGCAGTGATGACGAGGCTCTGGAAAGCTGTTGTGCCGATGTGGTATCGCAAGAAGAAGCAATTGATGCCAAAAAGCGTCAGAAGCTGATTTTGAAAGCCGTTGATTCCCTGCCTAAGAAACTCCGTCAGACGGTTGTCTGGTTTGAATTTGAGGAACTCAGTTATGAGCAGATTGCAAAAAAAACAGGCGAACCAGTCGGAACAATCAAGTCCAGACTTTTTAATGCCCGAAAAATTCTTAGTGAAAAATTACAATTTTTGAAAGGAGAACAGATATGAAAAAATGGTTGTATTCCGTATGTGCCGCCGCAATAATGCTTGGCGCCGCCGGGGCTTGTGCCCAAGAGAAAAAGCCGATGCCGCCGGCCGAAAACCCTCGCCATGAGCAGAGAATGGAGCAGATGGAAAACAAGCTGGCTCAAGAGCTGGAGCTGACGGCAGAACAACGTGTTCAGGCCAAGAAAATTCATCAGGAAGGGCGCAAGAAGGTAAAGCCTTTGATGGATGAAATGAAGAATATCCGCAAGAAAATTGATGACTTGCGGCAAGAAAACATGAAAGAGTTTGAAACCATTTTGACACCGGAGCAGAAAGCAAAGTTTGAAAAGATTAAAGCCGAGCATCATAAAAAATGGAAAAAAATGAAAGACAAGATGAGAAAAGGCAAAAAAATGTATCAAGAACCACGTCCGCATCCTGAGCATACGGGAGATTTTCCGCTGCCTCCGGCTCCTGACGACATGCCCCTGCCGCCGCCTGAAGATTGATACCGGACAGAAAGAAGATAAGCAATAAAAAAGTTGCAGCCTGCTTCCAGCAGGCTTTTTTATTCCGCCGCGGTTTTTAGCAGGCGGTCAACAAAAGGCGGAAGCGTTTCGCCGGCTTTACCGTAAATATGGTGGTCAAAGTAAAAATTGTTAGAGGTTTTCTCCAGATTGAACTCATAAGTTTCGGCGCCGTGAAGTTTGGCAATTTGTACAAAGGCCGCAGCCGGAAACACAATGCCAGAAGTGCCGATTGAAACAAACAAATCGCATCCGGTCAGGAGATGGTCAACTTTGTCCATGTATAGAAGATTTTCTCCAAAAAACACGATATTGGGTTTCATCATTCCCTGAACACTGCAATGCGGGCAGATTGTCTGTGTGTCTACGTCGCCCCAGCTTTCTGTAACTTGTCCGCAATTCAGGCATACTGCCTGATTGATTTGTCCGTGAATATGATATATGTTTTTGCTGCCGGCTTTTTCGTGCAGAGTATCAACGTTTTGGGTTATAATACTGACCGACGTCGGATATTTCTGCTGAAGTTTGGTAAGTGCCAGATGGGCGGGATTGGGTTTGGCTTTTTGCAGTTCTGCTTTCAGCTCATTGTAAAAATCATGCACATAGGCCGGATTGCGGGCAAAAGCCTCAACCGTGGCAACATCTTCCACCGGATGATTGTTCCATAGGCCATTGGCGGCGCGAAAAGTTGCGAGTCCGGATTCCGCCGAAATGCCGGCACCGGTTAAAACCACTATATTTTTACATATTTTGCCCATGATGTTTCTCCTTATGTTTTATTTATAGTTCCAATTTGTAAAGAAAAAGTAAGCTTTGAAATATTCGTTATAGAAATGTTATTTGCTTTTGGGGAGAAATTTGTTTTTAATATCTGCCTGGAAATAATTATTTGAGGAAAAAAATGTTTTGGAAAAAGTGGTTTGAACCGAAGGCTTTTCATGAAGGGTATTTGCCGGAAAAAGACGGGCATCGCGTGTTTTTTCGGGAGTTCGGAAATAAAAAAGGCAAGCCGGTTTTGATCTTTCACGGCGGGCCGGGCGGATTTTGCAAGCCAAGACATGCAAAATGGTTTAATTTGCGCAAATACAAGGTCATTATGTTTGATCAGCGCGGTTGCGGCGTGAGCCAGCCGGAAGGACAGTGGAACAAAAACACCACTGCCGATCTGATTGATGACGCCAAGAGGATCCTTGATGTTTGCGGTATTAAGGAAAAGGTGATTGTCCGCGGTGGGTCAGGGGGGTCAACGCTGGCGTTGAAATTTGCCGAAACTTATCCTGAAAAAGTCGAGGCTTTGTTATTGTCACAAATCTTTTTGGCCAATAACGATAACAAAGAGTGGGAAGAAGAGGGGAGCCGGAATTTTTATCCTGACATTTGGGAGCAGATAGAAGAACAGGTTCCAGACAATGATTTGCTGCTCAGCTATTATGCCGGACTGATTAATTCCGGAGAACAGGAAAAACAGGAAAAAGCGCTGACTTATTACGGCGCTTATGAGCGGATACTCGGCAGTCTGAATCCTCGTATCGTGCTGAAAGAGGCTGATGAAAAAGATGTGGCCTCGGCACGGATTTATATGAATTATGCCAATAAGCGCTTTTATCTTAAAGATGACGAACTGATGAAGAATATTAAGAAAATTTCATGGATCCCGACGCTTATCGTGCATAACAGGCTTGATTTTGTCTGCCCGCTGAAGGGGGCTTATCGCCTGCATAAAGCCATGAAAAATTCCAAGCTGGTCATCGTGCCGGAAAAGGGGCATGTCGGAATGCTTTTGCACCAGACGATCCGTAATGAGATGAAAGAGTTTTTGAAAAATATACCGTCATAATTTTATGGAATTTTACAGACAGGTATGATACACTCCTTTTACGATTGCGAAAGGAGTGTTTTATGCTTGATAAGAAACTGGTTGCGGATATATTGGATGAGGCGTTGTCTACAGGAGGTGATTTTGCCGAAGTTTTTGCCGAAGACAGCAAGACCAGAAATCTGGCTTTGGGGGACGGAAAGGTTGAGAGTGCGGGGACGAATCTTCTGCGTGGCGTTGGTATCAGGGTTTTTAAGGGAATGTTTCAGGCCTATGCTTATACCAATCTGCCGGACAGGGAAAGTTTGTTGAAAACGGCGCGAAAAGCTGCGGCAGCCATTACCGGAAAAGCAGAAAAGAAGGTTATTAATCTGGTGGATTTGGCGTTTGAAGACAAGCATAAAATCAGAAATTCTCCTTTTGAGTTTGACCGTGTTCAAGAAGCTGACATTTATTGCAAGGTTTCGGAAAAGATGTTTGCGGCCAGCCCGCTGATTTCCAGAACAGATGTCAGCGGCGGGTATAAAAAACGTCGAATTCTGGTAGCAAATTCGGACGGTGTCTGGGCTGAAGACGAGCAAAACCGGATGCGGATTGTAATGAGCGCCATAGCCGTCAGGGATAATCTGAACGAGCAGGCGAGCGAGAGCAATATCGGCGGCTTGTTCGGGGCGGAAATCTTTGATTTATATAATCTGGAAGAAATTGCCGAGAATGTGGTGCGCCGTGCCGTGAATAAGCTTGATGCTCAGGTCTGTCCGACCGGAATGATGCCTGTGGTTATCGGCAATGAATTCGGCGGTGTGATTTTTCACGAGGCCTGCGGACATAGTCTGGAAGCGACGTCGGTTGCGCCCGGAATTTCAGAATTTTCAGGAAAACTTGGGCAGAAAATTGCGTCTGATCTGGTAACGGCGGTTGATGACGCGACAATTCCGAATGCCTGGGGGTCAATTAACATTGACGATGAGGGAACGCCGACACAGCGTAAAGTGCTTATCGAAAACGGCGTTTTGAAAAATTATATGGTGGACAAGTTTGGCGGCCGGCGGATGAAAATGCCGTCCAACGGCGCGTCGCGGCGGGAAAATTATAAATTTATTCCGACGTCGCGTATGAGCAATACGTTTATTTTGAACGGAAAATCGACTGAAGAAGAGATTATTGCCGCAACGCCGTACGGCCTCTATGCCCAAAAGATGAGCGGCGGGTCGGTTCATCCGACAACCGGAGAGTTTAATTTTTCAATCGACGAGGCATATCTGATTGAAAATGGAAAGATTACCACGCAGGTAAAAGGGGCTAAGCTTATCGGGCATGGGGCGGATATTTTGCCGAATATTGATATGGTAGGCAATAATATGGCTTATGCCTGCGGAATGTGCGGCTCAATTTCCGGCAGTATTCCGACAACAGTCGGACAGCCGGCGATCAGAGTAAAAGAATTAACGGTCGGAGGGCAGAAATAATGGATGTGCGAAAGTTTGTCGATATGGTTTATGCCAAGGCGCAGAAATCCGGCGCGGACGAGTTTCAGATTGAATATGGTTATGCCAACAGGCAAAGGCTGGAGCTTTTTGAAGGAAAAATAGAGAAACAATCGGCGACGGAAGATCAAAGCTTGTCTTTAGCAGTTAAAAAAGACGGAAAAGTCGGCTATTGCAACAGCGGAAATTTTGATGAGGCGGCAATTTCGGAGATTGTTAAATCAGCAATGGAAAACGCACAGCTTATTGGCGAAGGAGAGGAAAACTTTTTTTATGACGGTAAGGGCGCGTATGCCGAGGCGGAATCGTATCGTCCTCTGCCCAGCCAGTTGTCGGCTTTGAATCCGGTTGCTTTTATGCAGGAGATTGAGAAAAAGGCTTATGCTGCCGACAAAAGGATTACGCAGGTTCAAAAGGTGATATTTTCTCAAGGTGAAACCCGCCGGATTATGTGCAATTCTCTTGGACTTGATCTCAGTCGGGAAGATGAAAGCGCCGGCTGTTCGGTTATGGTAACGGCAGAAGACAGCAATTGTAGGGAATGGGGTTTTAAAGGTGTGGCCTTTGACAAAGAGGAGGATTTTGATGCAGGTTTTATTGCAGAAAAAGCAGCGGAAGATGCGCTCAGTCGCCTGAACGGCATAAAGCCGGAAAGCGGTATGACAAAAGTCGTTTTTGAAAATAAATATTTTTCCGATATTTTAGCTTTTCTGGAAAATATTGCTTCAGCGTTAAATGTTCAGAAGCAGAAATCGCAATTTGCCGGAAAAATCGGACAACTCGTGGCTGCACCGGTTGTAACGATTACGGATGATCCGCTGTTGAAAGGCGGGTATGCGACAACTCCGTTTGACGGGGAAGGTGTGCCGACACGCAAAAAAGATATTATTGCCGGAGGTGTTTTACAGACTTATCTGCATAGCCTGAAAACAGCGCACAAAGACGGGGTGGATCCGACCGGAAACGGTGCCGGACGCAATGGTGCCGTCGAGGCGATGAATTTGTATCTGCAGCCAGGAAACATATCTAAACAGAAGCTGTTGGAGTGTGTTAAAGACGGTGTTTATATTGACCGTCTGAACGGGATTCATGCCGGTTTTCACATGGTGTCGGGCGATTTTTCGTTCGGTGCCGGAGGGTATCTGATTGAAGACGGAAAAATTACCCGCCCGCTGGTGCAGTTTACCATTGCCGGAAATTATTATCAGCTGTTGAAAGACATTAGAATGATTGCCGATGATTTGGAGTTTAAAACTTCCGGTTTCGGTTCTCCGACGGTTTGGGTCGACGGTCTGACCATCGGCGGAAAGTAGCTAAAGACTCAGATGCAGAATGGGATGGGTTTTTCTCATTTGCGTTAACCGGCAGGACATATTTCAAAATAAACGGGCGGTAGAAAGCAATTTCTTCCGGTTTTAAGAAATGGTGCGCGCGCGAACGGATTTCTCCCAGATGTCCAGCCGGAAGCCGTTAGCGGTCTGATGTCAGGCAAAGGGTTTCCCTTCAAAGTAATTTTCTATGGTTTTGAGTGCTTTTTGATAATATTTAATGTCGTGGGCAACAAAGTCGTTTATATTTACCGAACCGGTATGCGGCTTCAGTTCTCCATTGTCGTCAGCTTTTAAGCCGCCGATAAAAATCTGGGAGACTTTTTTGTTAAACAGATTTTGCATATCTTTCAGCTCGGCTTCGAAAATGCCGTCAACCTGTTCTTTTTTCACACTCAGGTCTGTCAGCTCCTTATCTGTTTCATAAAGATATGTCGGATTAAATTCATAATTTTTATAATTGCGCCGCGTGGTGATGTGGCGGGCAGTAAAGAGTTTATTGATTTTTTGTTCGGGGATTTTCAGCCCCAGCTCTTCTTCGGCTTTGCGAATGCCGGCTTTGGGCTCTTCGCCTGCTTTCAGATGACCGGCGGCGGAAACGTCAAGCTTTTGCGGGCTGTTGTATTTGTTTTTGCTGCGTAGCTGAATCCAGACTTTGCGGTCGTGATTGGCGCCACGTTTGACAATCCAGCAATGAAAAGACTTATGCCAGAGGCCTTCTTGATGAGCCTGAATAATCGAAGCCGTACCGAGCGGGTTCATATTTTCATCGTAAATATCAATCAGGTCTTCCGTCATAGCCAGCCTCCTTGTCTTATTGTGCGGTGAATATGACGCCTTCAACCGCTTGTCCGTCTTCCGTGCGGAGCGTTAAAGGTGTCTGCTTTATGTCAGTGTATCCGTATTTGGTTAAAATGTTGTTAATATACAACGAATTGTGTTTGTACCTTCCGGTTTCGGCAAGTTGGTAATCCGGTGTGTCGGAAGAGGTTTCAACGGAAAAAATCAGGCGGTGCGGCGAGCAAAGTCTGATAATGTCATCAAGGCTGCCAAAGTAGCAAAAGACATCGGCGGCGGTAATCAGAGCCGTGTCCGCCGGCAGTTCTGTTTGCAGATAATCGATGATGTCCCGAGAAACGAGGCTGGCGTAGACACCTTTAGTTTGAGCACGTTTTAACATTTCGGGCGAGAGGTCAACGCCTATTATTTGATTTTGAAGCGATTTAAAAGCTTTTCCAACAAGCCCCGAACCACACCCCAAATCCACAATGGTACCTTTAACATCTCCCGCAAGGTTTCTAAAGTTTCGCGGAAGCTGGTAACCAACATTTTGGAGAACCAATTCGTAAGTATCAGCGAAACGGTCAAAAAACTTTTGAGTAAAAATTTTGTCAGACGCAATGTTTTCTCCTTTAAAAACGGCGTTAATATGTGTGGCGTAAATGTTTTGCGGATTTTGTTCCGCCCAGTTAGCCGCAATTTTTTGCGCTTCTTCAATCTTGCCGGAGCGATGAAGTAAAATAAGGGTTTCTGTAATATTTAGCGCTATTTCTTCCAGAGCAGGATTATATTTGAAGGCATTGAACATAAGACCGAGAGCCTCGGTATAATCACCCATGTCTTTGAGAATTAAGCCGAGGTTGTTGCAGGCTTCGGCGGATTGCGGATTTATCAGAACCGCCTGGCGAAAGGTTTCCAGCGCTTCCGGCAAGCGGTTTTGCTTTTGGAGCAGGGTGGCATAGTTCAGGTTGGCGTCAAAATTGTTTTTGTTCAATTCTATTGCTCGAAGATAAAGCCTTTCAGCTTTTTCGTCATTTTGTGCGGAAAGAAAGTTTGCACGGTTAATGAGGGCAGAAAGATTGTCAGGGTCGATCTGCAGGACTTGCAGCAAAAAAGGCTGGGCTTGTTCCTGATTGCCATTTTGCAGGCAGATTTCGGCAAGCAGCAGATTGATGTCGGCGTTGTCGGGAGCAAGT
This sequence comes from uncultured Alphaproteobacteria bacterium, assembly GCA_934271195.1. GTDB lineage: Bacteria > Pseudomonadota > Alphaproteobacteria > RF32 > CAG-239 > MGBC133411. Next base: position 13,080 of record CAKQRB010000009.1, read on the forward strand.
TCCAAGGCTCTTCGGGCATAGGTCTTTGCGCCGATAACGTCTTGTTTTTGCCGGCAAAGATTGGCAAGATGATAAAAAGCCAAAGGTTCATCGGGGTGTTGTGCGCTCAATTGTTTTAGTGTTATTGTAGCTTTTTCTGCAGTGTCAAGCAGAGCCAGACGTACCTTGGCCTCGTAATATTGCGGGTCTTTATCCAGAGCCTGTTCATAACAGCGCCGCGCCTGTTCGGGGTGATTTTGGTCGCGATACAGGTTTGCAAGTTGGACATATGTTTCTTTAACATCAGGCGCGAGGGCAATGACTTTTTGAAATGCTTCCGCGGCCTCATAAGGCTTGTGCCAGTTAGCCAGAGAAACGCCGAGGTTAAAATAGTAAGACGCTTTTTCCTGCGGAGCGTGGCGAATGGCCTGATAAAAAAAGTTAACAGCCTCCTGATCTATGCCACGGCTTTGGGCAATCAGCCCCAATAGGTTTAAGACATCCGGCTGATTGGGAGCCGTTTCTAATATTTGGCGGTAGATCTGTTCCGCTGCGGCAAGGTCTCCGGCATCATGCAGGTTCAAGGCGCGCTGAAAAAGCAAATCATATGACATTCGGTAAAACTCCTTTGTTTGCTTAATATTAGGTTATCCGTGTGAAAAATCCAGAGATTTTTGAAGATTTTTCTTGAAATTTGTATTTGTTTGTTGTAACTTATGCTCACTTCCGAGAAGGCGGGTTGCAATATACCCCGTTTTGCGGGTGCGGGAATCAGGCGCAGAACAAAATGCGGATTGGTTTTCGGACAGCGTAAGACTATCGGGACAATAATGTAAGCTTAAGTTAAAAAAAGGAAAAATTTTATGAAAAGTATTGTTTCTGCAAAGAAAAAAGTTGAACGCAGATATATGAGCAACCTCTGGGGCAACCCGAACAGTTCTTTTGCCAAAAGAGAATACGCTCCGGGTCAGCATGGTCAGAGAAGAAAAAAACAAACTGACTATGGTGAACAGCTCTATGCAAAACAAAGATTGAAGACTTATTACGGCAATGTTTCTGAAAAACAGTTCCACAAATATTATGTTGAAGCTGTCCGCAGAACCGGTGACGCCGCTGAAAATCTGGTCGGTATTTTGGAATCCCGTCTGGACAATCTGGTTTGGAAAGCAAAATTTGTTCCGACAGTCTTTGCTGCCCGTCAGTTTGTTAACCACGGACATGTTTTGGTTAATGGCAAGAAGGTTAACATTCCTTCTTATATGGTTAAAGCCGGTGATGTGATTGAAGTTCGCGAAAAGTCTAAACAATTGCCGGTTGTTTTGGCGGCTGTTGAATCTACTAACCGAGATTTCCCAGGATATTTGGAAGTTGACAGCAAAAAACTGACTGCCAAATATTCTTTTGTTCCGAAATTTGACGACATTCCTTATGCTTGTCAGCAGGAACCGAATCTGGTTATCGAGTTCTACTCAAGATAGTCGGTTTTATAGAGAAATCAAAAACCTCAGGAGTTATGCAAGCCCTGAGGTTTTTTGCTTTAAATGTCAGAAAAATCAGTTATTATACTTAACAATTATTTTAGAGGATAACTTTAGAAGGTCACTGATATGGATGATGTTATTATCAATTCTGAACCAAGAACCGAACCCAAACCACAACCGGTGAAAGCTCCGGCAAAAAAAATAAATGTTCAAAAGCCTAAGAAAAAACGCAGCTTTTTTGTTTATTTGTTGGATTTGGTGCAAAAAACGCTGATTGCCGCTTTGTTGCTCGGCATTAATTTTGCGCTGTTTTGCGGGGCAGGGAGTTTTAATATGTTTGAAGCTTCATTTGTGCCGGCGGGGGAAATTCTGACCATTCTTGTCGGAATAGCATTTTTTAGTTTTGCATTTATCTTTTTGTTTTCTTTTTCAAAGTTTTTGCAAAATTTGTTTTTGGCAGCAGTGACAGCCGCGGTTTTTCTGGCTACGCTTCACCAATTTGCCTTATTTGATCAGGGGGCCGTGCTTTATGGCTGGGCAAAAGCGTATGTTGGTAATAGCGCCTCATATTTTGCCGAGTATTCTCATTATATTTTAGCCGGTTCGGCTGCTCTGGTTGTGTTTGTTTTTTGTACAACGGCCAGAAAGTCTACAGTGTCATATTTTATCGGCATATTGTTAATTATCTTTGCCGGAATTGTTTTTGATAACCATATTGCAAGAAATAAAAATCATGATTATCGGGTGGTTTTTGAGAATCCGGCTGACGAGCCGAAAGGAAACGGCAAAAAGTTTGTTTATATTGCCATGCCGAATCTTGCCTCGTATTCGTATCTGCAATCTGTGTCCAAGGACAATCCCCATGCGGAAAAAGCGCTTTCTGCAATGTTGGGATTTTATAATGACAATGGTTTTACCATGTATATCCATGCCATGGTTGCTGATAAGGATACTACCAAAAATCTGATGGCAACATTGAATCCGGCACATTCCGAAAATATTGACAAACTGGTGCTTAAAAAGCCTTGGAAGTTTGGAAATTGGGATTTTAGCCGGATTAATGCGGAACGGACTTATTTGAAAGAAAATCATATTTTTGATGCTCTGACTCGTTCCGGTTATGAAATCAGCGCTTATCAATCCCGCGGGCTGGAGCTTTGTATGAAGAATAACGGTCCGGCAGTACATTACTGTATGGAAAAAAATAATTTCCCGCTTAATTTGTCCGGAAGCAAATTAAGCAAGGCTGACAAAACGCTGGCTTTGATTGGCGAATGGCTGGAGAGCGCAGGTTTGTCCAAAGGATCGTCAATGTTGTATTCGATTTTGGATACCGTGATGAACGCGGATAATGTTCCGCTGATCGGAACCTCTTATGATAAGCTCTATGTGGTTGATTCTTATAAAGTTTTGTCTCAGGCGGCAAAGGATATTGCCAAGACAAAAACAGATGCGGCTTATTTTATATATATGGATTTGCCTTCTGATATGTATGTGTATGACGAGTTTTGCAAGATTAAGCCGATGAGTCTCTGGACGCGTAAAGATGATCTGGATTTTGGGCCGGCTGTGCCGCTGACTAAGAAAAGAGATGCTTATTTTGATCAATTGGCTTGTGCATATGGCAGCTTGCAGTCCTTTGTTGATGAATTGCAAAAGAGCGGGCAAGCTAAAAACGTGGTTTTGATTATTCAGGGGTTGAGCGGTCTGAATGACAATGTTACGACAGTCGCGGCTGAGAATTTGCAGAATCGTCAGAGTGTGTCAATGGCTATCAGGGATCCGTTGCGTCAGGGCTTTAGTATTAAAAAAGAAATTTGTACGGCGCCGGAGATTTTGCAAAGATATTTGTTTAAAAATGGCGAATGTCGGCCGGAGAAGGCTTTGGGTGTTCATGCCGAGGTTTATAAAAACCTTGTAAAGGCGTTGGACGGGCACAAAATTACCAAAGAAAATATCAACAATGCTTCAGAAAAGTTTAAGCAGTGGTATAAGGATTGGAAAAAAGCCCAAGAAACCTTAAATCCTAAAGGCCTGTCCAAAATTCAGCCCAAGACGGAAGATAAACCCAAAGCATTATCTGAGCCCAAGGCAAAAGCTGAAATTCAGATAAAAGATGCCGCTAAAGCCAAGGTTGACGAACAGCTAAAAGAAAAAATTGAGGCTAATGCTGAAAAACAACCGGAAGCCAAGCCGACTGATATAAAAGAAAAAGCTTTGCCACAAGACGGAGTTACGGCAGAAGTTCCAGAAAAGACTGCTCCCACTGAGATAAAAACAACGAAAAAAATGATTGCTCCAGAAAAAGCTTCTGAGGTTTCTGCAACAACAGTTGATAAAGCTGAGAATGAACAGATTCCGTCAGAAAAAACACCTGAAAATCTGCTTGAAGTTTCTTCTGTAGAAAAGGCCGGTGAGGGGGTAGCAGAAACAGCCAGTCAGCCGTCTGTTGCTCCGAAAAAAACAACAGAAAAGAAAATTGTCGAGAAGGATAAAGTTGTAAAAGCGGCTTTGGCCGTATCGGACGAAACGGAAAGCGAAGTTCTCGGTGATACCAACGAACTTGCAGATGAGCTTGGATTGAGTGACAATATGATTGTTCCGGCAACCGATGTCCTGGCGAAAGAACCGGAAGGTATGCGGATTATCAGTAAAGAAGAAGCTGAAGCATTGATTAAAGGAGAAGATGCCGGAGCCTTGATTCAGCTTGAGAATGGAGAGAATTCCGTTACGATTTCCGATGATGCGGCACTATTGTCGTCTGAAGGTGCGGAAAGACGTAAAGCTGAACGAGATGATAATCCGGTTGCGGAAAAACAACGGATTCCGGTATCAAGACAAAAAATATCTGGCGACACAGGAAAATAAAGGTATCAGGAAATGCTGACAAAACTGAAAAGCCTGTTAAAAAATAAAATGTCTCCGGTGAGTTTGCGGAGGCTAGAGGCTTTTCAGCGTAATCGACGAGCAGTGACATCTTTTAAGATTTTTCTGATTGCTTTTTGTTTGTCTTTATTTTCAGAATTAATTTGTAATGACAAGCCATTGATTCTAAAATATAATAATCAATTATATTTTCCGGTTTTCAATAGCTATGCCGATGCTGATTTTGGGGGCGATTTTCCAACGCCAGCGGATTATAAGGATAAGTATCTTCTTGAAAATATTGAAAAAAACGGATGGGTCGTGTGGCCGATTCTGCCTTTTTCTTTTAATACCGTAGATTATGAACTAGATGTGCCGACACCTGCCGCGCCGTCCCGCCAGCATTGGCTGGGGACAGATGACGAGGGGAGAGATATTATTGCCCGCATTCTTTATGGAATACGGCTTTCTGTTATTTTTGCTTTTCTGCTGACACTGATTTCTTCGGTTATCGGTATTGCTGCCGGTGCCGTACAGGGTTATTTTGGCGGAAAAACAGATTTGTTTATGCAGAGAATTCTGGAAATATGGGAAGCTTTGCCACAGCTTTTTGTGTTGATTATTGTGGCCAGTATTTTTACGCCTACGTTTTTCAGCCTTTTGTTTATTCTTATTTTTTTTTCTTGGATGAGTTTGACCGGCGTGGTGCGGGCCGAGTTTTTACGGGCACGAAATTTGGAGTTTGTGTTGGCGGCAAAGGCTCTAGGAGTCAGTAACTGGCGTATTATATACCGCCATATTCTGCCAAACGCGATTATTGCCACAATTACATTTGTGCCTTTTATTATGTCCGGCGCGATTGTGTCTCTGACGGCGCTTGATTTTCTGGGGTTTGGATTGCCTTATGATTATCCGTCGCTGGGTGATTTGGTGCGGCAGGGGAAAGATAATTTGCAGGCGCCGTGGATCGGAATTTCTATTTTTGTGGTTCTGTCCAGCTTATTGACTTTGCTTATTTTTATTGGTGAAGGCGTGCGGGATGCTTTTGATGCAAGGAAAAACAGCTGATGGCAATATTAGAGATTAAAAATCTGGGGCTGTCATTATCCGGCGGAAAGAGGCTGCTGGATAATGTGTCATTATCTTTAGAGAAAGGGCAGATTTTAGGAATTGTCGGAGAATCCGGCTCCGGAAAATCTTTGACAGCATTATCCGTGTTAGGGTTATTGCCGCCGCAAAAGTTTGTGTATGACAAACAGGCAGAGATTTTGTTTGAAGGTGAAAATTTGCTGAAATCAAAAATAATGCAGCAGGTTAGGGGAAATAAAATAGCACTGATTTTTCAGGAGCCGATGTCTTCATTGAATCCGCTTCATAAAATAGGCAGGCAGATTGCCGAGACTTTGATTTTGCATCGCGGGTTTAACAGGAGACGAGCAAAGGCCGAGGTATTGCGGCTTTTGAAGATGACCGGTATCAAAAATGCTCGACGGCGAATGGAGGCATATCCATTTGAATTATCTGGCGGACAAAGGCAAAGAGTTATGATTGCGATGGCTATGGCCAACAATCCGGAAATTTTGATTGCCGATGAGCCGACGACGGCTCTTGATGTGACGGTACAAAAACAAATTATTGATTTGCTTCTTGATTTGAAGAAAAAGATCGGTATGGCTATTATATTTATCAGTCATGATTTGCGTTTGGTGCGAAAAATTGCTGATAATATTTGTGTAATGAAAGATGGAAAAGTTATTGAAGCAGGTTCGGCGGAAGTTTTATTCAATCAGCCTAGCGAGAGTTATACAAAAAAATTAATAAATTCATTTTTCTCTTTGAAAAATAATGAAATGTCTGATTCTTGTACTGTCTTGAAGACTGAGAAAATATTGGTGGAATTTGTGCTGAAAAGAAGTTTTTGGGGGCGTTCAAAAAATATTTTAAGAGCGGTTGACAGCGTGTCTTTTGAATTGAAAAAAGGCAAGACACTGGGGATTGTGGGAGAGTCCGGCTCCGGAAAAACAACACTGGGTTTGGCTGTTGCCAATTTGATACCACATTCGGGTAAAGTCGAAATCAGTGGAATTTTGGAGAGCTCCTCAAAGCCGGAATTGCGCAAAAAGGTGCAGATTGTGTTTCAGGATCCTTATAACTCATTAAATCCCCGAATGAATATTGGTGAAATTGTGGGAGAAGGGCTACAAGTTCATTTCTCTCACTTGTCCAAAATAGAGAAAAATAAACGAATTATCAATACGTTACGTGAAGTTGGACTGGAAGAAGACGTTTTGGTGAAATATCCTCATGAGTTTTCCGGCGGGCAAAGACAAAGAATTGCTATTGCCAGAGCGTTGGTTTTGGAGCCGGAAATTGTGATTCTGGACGAGCCGACATCTGCATTGGATGTGACAATTCAAAAACAGGTTATGACGCTGTTGCAGGAGATTCAGAAGAAAAAGAATATTTCTTATATTTTTATTTCGCATGATATGGCGGCGGTTCGCGCAATCGCCGATGATATTGCCGTTATGCGAGATGGAAAAATTATAGAGATGTCGTCTTGTGAAAAAATATTTACGGCACCGCAGCAGGAATATACTAAAGAATTGATTGCGGCTTCTTTGTAAAAAAAACATTGAACAAAAGTAAAATTTATACGAAAAAAATATTCAGCTCGTTCTGAGAGCTCGTTTTATTATGCAATGATGGCACTTATGAATTTTAACGTTTGAATTTGCTGTCTTTTGTTATTCATAATATATATTATGCGACAAAATGCGAGTGTGTAATTGATGATATTTCCCTATTTTAGGTGTTAATTCAATGTGATACTGGTTTTGTCAATGGTTAATTTTGTTAATATTTTTCTATGTGTTAAAGCAGTTTCTTACTTCAGCTGTATGTCGGAAGTTTTGAGAATGTTTGTTGGTATGCAATTGCATAGTTTATGAAAAGTTGCAGGTCGGAGAATGTCTTTTCTGATATTATTTGACTGTATGCTTGTTACTGGGAATTTTATTGGAGTGCCGTACGCTTTTGTATCATATGGTTTGTTCGTTCTGTTCTATACTGCCACGTGAGTTCTATACTGCCACGTGACCCCACTAATAAAAAATGTGGTGTTTACTACGGTAACCCTGTTATTATATTGGGCTTATTTTTTTTGATTCCTTTTAGTAGATGCTTAATATAGTTTTTATTGACAAAGATGAGGACTGTGTTCTATTTTCTATATTGTTGATGATAAAAGGTCAATGCCAGAACTTATGGCTGACCCTTGGTTCTGGTTGGTAAAATAAAACCCCTGCTCTTTTTCAGATGCAGGGGGTAAGAACGGCTATTTTCTCAGAAACGGCTGAAAATCAGGCGAACTAAATTTAGCAGATAAACAATGCAGGTAAATGCCAATGTCCTGTAGAGGGTTGTAAAAGTGTCAAGTGTGCCGAAAGAGCCGTTGAGGACAAAGATGTGAATGCAGACGGCTGTTATTAAGCCTGTTACAATCACAGCAATCCAATAGTGACGGAAGTTTCCCAGCAGAAAGGCGCTGATAGCGGCAACAACTAAAATCCACGGATTGGTGGCGTGGGCGGCAATAGCATAAGCAGGATTGGTAATTTCAGGAATTCTCATTGTAAAACCAATTCCCAAGACGATAAGTGCCGCTGCTAATATCCAAAAGTAATATCTTGATTTGCTCATTTGTTTACCTCATTTAATGATTAAAAACTATTATAGAAAGTAGCATTGATGTTTGAATGGGGCAATGTTTTTTTGAGGGTTTTGCCCTGCTCTTGCATTATTATAGTATTGTAAAAAACCGCCCCTGAAATAGGAACGGTTTTTTTTGTTTAGCAGTGTATGACGCGATATCTTTATTAAAAAGTATATCTGAGACCGGCAGTGACTTCTGCAAGGTTGTCAATGTCGCGAGCGCCCAAGAAAGTGTAACGACCCATTACACGGGCGGACCAGTTTTGAGTTATGTGGTACTGAGCGCCAACGCCAAAACGATAACCTGTACGGTCTTTGTTATATTTCGGCTTGTTGTTGCCGCTGTATTTTGCAGAGAATTTATAGTTTCCAAGACCTACAGAACCCAGCAGATTAAACTTTTCACTGCAAGCCGGAAGCGGTAGATAGCCCATCAAATCTGCACCATAAGCGTAGAATTTACTTTTTACCGAACCATCAGCGTCGTGTGTTTTTCTGTCTCCTGCTTGCTGGAAGAAGGCTTCAAGGCCGGCATATTGACCAACTCGGATACCGGCATTGACAATGCCTGAATTGTAACCATCATCAACTCGTTTCAATTGTTTTTTTAAATCAAATTTTGAATAGGCATAATCCAACCCGATGTAAGGATTGTATTCTTTGGCGGCGACGCCAAAGGAAATAAGACAAGCAACTCCTGCTAACAGTAATGTTTTCTTCATATTCATAAACTCCATTTAAATAGGTTTTTTTTAAGTTTACTCTTACAATCAAAAGGCGGTTGTAATTCTTGTGTTAAACAACAGCGCATATATTTTTTAGGTTACACGCTGTTGGTTGCAAATGATTTAATGCTGGAAAAATAGATTTAAAGAGGTTATGGTTAAAAAAATTATGCTAAAGTATATAAAATTGGCAGAAATATGTTCTTTTTGTTATAATTTAAGGAGTTAGGCCGTTATGAATTTTGTTTGCCCTGATAAAAAATGTGAAAAATGTAGCCGTTTGATTGCTTATCGGCATGAAAATGAAAAGAAGTTTCCGACTTATTATAACGGGCCGGTTCCTTCTTTTGGCAGTTTGGATGCCGAAATCCTGATTATCGGGCTGGCTCCGGGCTTGAACGGTGCCAATCAGACCGCTCGGCCTTTTACCAATGATTATGCAGGTGATGTACTTTATCCGATTTTGAAGGAATTTGGCTTTGCTAAAGGAGAATATCAGAAACGTAAAGATGACGGCTTTGAGTTGCTGAATGTTCGGATTACCAATTCTGTCCGCTGTGTGCCGCCGCAAAATAAAGTGACCGGCGAGGAAGTGAATAATTGCGGTCATTATTTGATTGAGGAAATTCGCTCAATGCCGAATTTGAAGGTGATTCTGACGTTGGGAGCGGTTGCACACAATGCCCTGCTCGGTGTGTTGGGATATAAAAAATCTGCATTTAAGTTTGCGCACGGTGTTGTTCACCGGTTGAATAAACATAATCTCTTGATGGTGAATTCTTATCATACTTCGCGTTATAATGTGAATACCGGCGTTTTGACTTATGAGATGTTTCAAGATATTGTGCGAAAATTGAAAGAATTGTGTTGAATTGTGTCTAAAAAAGTTTTAAGGTTAAGACAATTTATTTTATTATTAATCTATAATTTAATTCTTATGAAGATAGTAAAACAATGGAAAAAAAACGGAAGTATTAATTCTGACGGTACAATCAGTTGGTCGAACAAGAGTATGGAACAACAGATACTCAATGCTAAAAATGATGAAAAGAGTTGCGGCTATGTGACGGAGAAGATTTTTATGTTTGCAAATGGTTGCAGCCGGTCTTTTGTGTGTTATTATTTTTTTGGGCATTTGGTAGAAAGGGAATATGTTATCAGACATTTCTCGCAAAGTCCGGGTCTTGAAAGCTGGCTGAAAGGATATAACAAAACGTTGTTTATCTTTGTTCCGCAAGGCAAATATTTGTTTAAGATTAAAGATAACCAGAAAATCTGTTTTGTTTCCCGTTAAATTTTGCATCTTAAAAAAGCCTGTTTCAAAAGAAACAGGCTTTTTGTATCCAGAAAACCACGCGCTAGGCGCGTGGTTCCAAAGAGCTTACAGC
>CAKQRB010000010.1 GCA_934271195.1 uncultured Alphaproteobacteria bacterium
CGTTACTATGGCGGGAAGTAGGACAAAGTTTCTGCTTTGAACAGAGAAAATGAAAAAAGCGGGAGATTAATCCCGCTTTTTTCTTACTGCCAAGGATAATCTTTGGCGTCGACAAGTTTTATTTCAAACACCTTATCCAGAAAGGAAAACAGATACACATATTCTTCCATTCTCACATGGCTGGTATTTCTTCTTAATTTTTCTATCCGCCCTTCCATAAAATCTATATGATCCGCTAGTTCCGTACTTGTTAAGCCCTGTTCCGTCATTATCCGGTTTAATTCTTTATTGCAATAACTCCGGAAGGTTTTATACCAGTCTTTTCTATATTTTCTTGATAACATTTTTTTGCTCCTTAGTTTTATTAAAACAAAACCACCGTAAAAACTAAGGTGGCGGAGCTCAAAAACTGTGAAAACGCAGTCGTCCGTATTCGCTGCACAAATGCGCTTAAATCGGGACACTCCGCCAGAGCGGAATTTTGTTTTCAAGATGTTTTTCAAACACCGCAATCCGTCTCCGGACTGCGTGAATTATATTAAATGAAATTGGAAGTTTTGCAAGCGGATTTTTGAAAGCAATGATTAAACACTTCCTCCCACCTGACATGTTTGAGATAAAAGACCTAGGTCTTGGAGCAAAAACCGAAAGTAAAGCACAATGGTAGAGAGCGTAGCGAGGTTAATTTTGCTCTGAAACCTTAGCAAATGAGCGTAGGGCTAGCTTTTTTGTGCTACTTTTGTAGCATGACAAAAGTAGCGAAAAGAAAATCCCAACTCTATGAAAAAACCAAACCCAGAAAATAAGAAAAAAAACTACAGCAAAAGGGACAAGGGGGTGAGAAAAGAGAAAGTGATGGCAGGAAAAAAAGCGGGGAGAGAAAAGGAAAAGAAGGTGGGAGAGGAGATAAGAAAAAGGAAAAAGAGCGAATGGCAGAGAGTGTGAGGGTCGAGAAAAAACGGAACAGGAAAAGAAAGCAGCGGAGAATGTGAAAGGAGAGGGAAGGAGAGGGAAGGAGAGGGAAAAATAAAAGAAAAGAGAAAGAAGAAGAAATAATAACGGACTGCTGCCGTGTCCGGATACAAAAATTCCCGCCTTGTTTTGAACTCTCTCCCGAAAGTTGGACAGTTCATTTTTAAGGCGGGAAAATCTGTTCTTATAAAAGCTCCACTACATTTTGCTCAGAATTTCTTTTCTGATCTTCTTAATCGAATTCAGCTCAATCTGCCGCACGCGCTCTTTGGAAATAGCATAAGTCTTGCTCAAATCATCGAGCGTAATTGCCTTATCGCACATCCGTCTTTTGAAAAGAATATCTTTCTCCCGCGGGTTCAGACAAATCAGTGCCTGATTAAAAAGCTTGCGGCGATACCGCATTGTCTCCGAACGTGCATAAACTTCTTCCTGATTGGGCTTGCCATCAGTAATAAAATCCATCCACTCTGTACCGCTTTCGGCCGAAGAATCAATAACCGCATTCAATGAACCGTCATGCGCTTTCAGCCGCATATTCATATCCGTTACATCTTGCACGCTCACATCCAAAGACGCGGCAATTCCGCCCAAAACTTCGGAAGAAAGTTCACGGTCATCCATCACATTAAGTCTGTTTTTGATTTTACGAAGATTAAAAAACAATTTTTTCTGCGCCGCAGTTGTTCCGATTTTTACCAAAGACCACGAATTAAGAATATATTTTTGCACAGAAGCCTTAATCCACCACAACGCATAAGTAGAAAAACGAAAACCTTTTTCAGGTTCAAACTTGTCAACCGCATATAAAAGGCCGATGTTTCCTTCAGAAATCATCTCAGCGGCCGGCAACCCGTAACCGCGGTATTTTGAAACTACTTTTACAACCAGCCGCAAATGCGATGTAATAAGTTTATAGGCAGTTTGAATATTTTTAGTCCTTTGGTACTCGATTGCCAGATTATACTCATCTTCCTGAGAAAGAATAGGATATCTTCTGATACTTTGCAAATAACGAGCCAAATTTAGTTCCGGAGAGAAGTCGATTCCGTTTAGATTCAATTGATCCATTGTCGATCTCCTTAACATTTTGACCGTAATCGAGTTTAACAGCATAAAAGTTTTCCACAACCTATACTTTAGTTCTATTGGCTGCAAAAACCCAAAAATAGATTCAGTGCTCCAAAACTTTAATCAACTCGGCAAAATCATCAGGAAATTCTGAAGAAAAACAAATCTTTTCGCCACTGCGCGGATGAACAAAGCCAAGTGTCGTCGCATGCAGGGCCTGTCGCGGAAAAGCATTGACATAGGCCTTCTGTTCGGCCGAAGAAAATTTCAGCGACGTCTTTTTAGACTTTTCATACAGTTTGTCGCCAATCAGATTACAGCCGATACTCGCCATATGCACCCTTATCTGGTGTGTCCGACCGGTTTCCAGATTGCATTGCACCAAAGCCGCCGAACCGCTAAAATTCTGAATGGTTTTATAATTGGTCGCCGCCGTTTTGCCGCCGGTCTGAACCACCGCCATTTTTTTGCGATCATACGGATTGCGCCCGATATTAGCCTCGATTCGTCCCTGCAGCGGATTCGGCAGACCGTAAACCACGGCAAAATATGTCCGTTCGATAGAATGGACAAAAAATTGCTCACACAACCCTCTGTGCGCCAAATCATTTTTAGCCGCCACAATCAGCCCGCTGGTGTCTTTATCGATTCGGTGCACAATCCCCGGACGTTTAACGCCGCCGATACCAGACAAACCATCGCGGCAGTGAAAAAGCAACGCGTTCACCAATGTGCCTGAATAAGCTCCGGGCGCCGGATGAACGGTCATTCCGGCCGGCTTGTTGACCACAATCAGGTCACCGTCTTCATAAACAACATCTAAAGGAATGTCCTCCGCCTGCGGCACGGCTTCGTTCGGTTCGGGAATTTCCAGCTGATAAACATCTCCGGTACGAACCTTAAAAGAATTGTCGACGATCACTTCGTCGTCACAACTCAAACAGCCCGAAGCAATCAGGCGCTGAATTTGCGAGCGCGACACGCCGGCCACGTTTGCTGCCAGAAACTTATCCATGCGCAGCCCTTTTTCTGCTGCTTCCACGGGTTTGGTAAAAAATATTTCTGAGTCGTTCATATTCTTGTTTGATAAATTAAAATTTTGCTATAAAATACATTTAATAATAGATTTTTGCAAGAGGATAACCATGGACAAATTAAAATTAGTCAAAACAATCGTCTTTCTTCTGACGTTTCTCCTCGTCTTCGGAACACTGCTGCTGATCGGCGGCATCGTCAAAAAAACCCGCACAACAGACACCGCGCTTCCGCAACAACTCGGACTAGACCAGCCGTCCGGCAGCCGGATCGCTAAAATCCTGCCGCAAAACGGCTTGCTGTATCTGCTGGTCAAAGACGGCGGACTTTCTGACCGAATTATAATTCTGGATGCCTCCTCCGGCAAAATAACCTCAACCATCAGTGTAAATTAGGTGACAAAATGGCAAAAGCAAAAAAAGACAGCGCCCCTATGAAACTGGCTTCGATTTTTGAAGAAGAAGAACAAAGCAACGTTGAACTCTCCGAAGCCGGAACAGATGACGATGAAGAATTCAACCGTCTGCTGAATGACTTTATCGCCTCGGAACTTAAAGACATTGATACCGAAATTGAAGAAAAAAAAGAAGAAATCGCCGCAGATGAAAAAATCCGCCTTGTTGTCCGCGAACACGAAGACAGAAATCGGCAGGATACCCCGCCGCAGCCCCTGAACCGTACTGCCGTACCGCAGTCTCGGAAACCGGAGGCTGTTAAGAAACAAACTGCCGTTAAAGAACAACCCGTCTCTCATCCGAAAAAAAACAAAATCATTTTATGCGAAGAAGAAGACGCCCTGTTTTCGGCTTTTCAAAACTTCAAAAACGCCATAGAAACCATTGCCGGCCAGTTCAATCTGAAAACGCCGAAATTCACAATTACGGAAGAACTGCTCTACCCGCGTTACAAACCAAAAGTCAGCGGCGCTTTTACCAACGCCACGCTTGACGGCTGGGACATCATTATCAAAGCGCACGGCAGCCGCCTGCAAGACCTGCGGCCTGATGCAAGCGATGATGACATCTTAAACTTTGCCGAACAGGAACAAGACGAAGTCTTGCAGCTTGCCCTCATCTCTTACGTCGAGGTTCTGATTGAGATTGAAGGCTGTGAAATCGCTTATGAAAGCAGACGTGTCAAAGCCAAAAAAAGATGGCTGGAGAAAAAGATTATTGAAGAACATGAAGCCCGTCAGGCCAAAATCAAAAAATATATCACCCTGATTGAAGAACAAAAATTTCCGATTAACTCAGAACAGCTGGTCGTCAACTACTTCAAAACAGCACGCAAAGATCCCAAAGGCGCACACGAAATTCTGGTCAACAATCCGGCGACTTACGCCCCGATTGAGGTTAGCAAAATTCCGCCCCGCCTGTTCGGATTGATAAAAAGCAAACCGGAAGACGGCATAAAATTCAACCGGATTATCGGTAATTTCCTAAAAAAATTAAAGGCTTAAGCTTTTTTCAGAATTTTTAGAAAAATGTAGACAAAATACAAAACTTATGCTAGTATAATATAAATTAAGCTTTTTGACAGGAAAATAAGATGAGTCAGGGTCAGGAAAACAACGCCAAACGGGAAAGAATAAACGCGATGAAAAACAAAATCACCATCAATGAAAGCGACAACGATTCAATTACCGTAACGGGAGCAGAAAAAAACAAAGTCAAAGTCAATGAACAAGACCGCAAAAAAGTTGAGCTGTCCGAGCTCAACCTGCTGACGCCTGAGGAAAAAGAAAAACTGGCGCAAAAAAAAGGCAAAGACACGGAAGACGACGACAAAACAGGCAAAATCGATCGTGGTGACGGTGACCGCGCCAAAACGGATTGGAAACGCGACAAATTAATCGAATATACCGACATCATCGACTTTTTGTTCAAAGAAATCATCGTTGAAGGCTTAGACTGGTCGCTGAACAAAGTTACCAATGCCGCCACTTTTGCCTCAGTCTGGGTAATTGACGGCACACTCAACGCCGCCTCGCATGCTAAAGATGCTCTTTGGGACGACATTAAAAGCTATCTTGACGACCGAAAAGAAAAACAAAAAGAAGAAATTGAAAAAGCTAAAGTCTCGGCTTCTCAAGACAAAACCAACGTCTTTGTCAATACTGTTGCAGACATACATAAAAACAAAATCCCGCAACAGGGACAATCCGTATTAAATGACACCAACAAAAAGATTATTGAAGGCGTTGCCGGCTTCATCCGCCGCGGCGAATACAATAACTTAAAATTCATGTCACCCGAGACTTTGAACGTCATTCAAAAAGCCGATCCGCAAAAATTAAATGAAATCCTGTCTCCGGACAATATGAAGACGCTTTCCGCCTCAATATTATATACTGTCGAAATGGCCGACCTTTATTCAACCAACATGGCTTCTGCCCGCATGCTGACAGAAAAAGCCAAAGACGGCAAGACCTATGACGGGATGGACGAGCAAAAAATCTTCGATGTGCTAAAACTGGAAGCCCGTAAAGAATTCATCGGATTGATTAACCATTCTGCTCAAAACGGCAACAATATTCCTGAAGCGGCTCAAAGTTATTTTGAAACTTCTGCAAAAGCCAACCTATTCATCAGAAACGAAATTCAAAACGGCAATTATCAGGAAAACGGCAAACAACCGGCTCCCAACCCTTATATGGAAAAACTGGACAAAGATATTGCCGCCGCCAAAGACACCCCTTATGCCGTTCAGACCGGAATGATTGAAATGGCTGAGGAAATAACTTCCCGTCAGGAAAATCTTGCCGGTGTCAAAGACACTCTGAAAAAACGCGAAGCCTTGATTGAAGCCCGCAAAGCAGACCTTGCCAAACGCCGCGACCAGTTCCGTCAGGCCTGTGCAAAATCAAAGAACCCTATTCTGGTACAAAAGACTAAAACCGGACAGCTTCATGCTTCGCAGATAGGACTGGACAAACAAAAAATTCAACAAATGCAAAGAATGAGAGAGCAGACTAAATGATTTCAAAAACATTCAAAACCGGAATAATCGGCATAGTCT
>CAKQRB010000011.1 GCA_934271195.1 uncultured Alphaproteobacteria bacterium
GCTGTAAGCTCTTTGGAACCACGCGCCTAGCGCGTGGTTTTCTGGATACAAAAAGCCGCAGTATGTGCATTACCGCGGCTTTTTAACAAATTTTAATTCAAATTGATCCGATTTATTCCGTCAACCACGCAATCATTTCAGATAAATTCCAAAACTACGAAAATAATCCTCTAGAGCATCCCCAGCCGCTGTTAATTCGTTCACAGGTAAGTCCTGAGCCAGACTGATAAACATTTCTTTCGGACGCATATCGTTAATTTCCAGATTCATCAGCTTTTTTGAAATGTGCTCAATAAACTTCACGATTCTGTCATCTTCCCAAACCTGCCCTTCATAAATAAATACTTGGCAGGTTCTGACGTACAAAATTGAAACTTGCACGCTGATTGCATCGGGAGTACAGGCCAGACGATCACTCACGTCCAGAAGTTTTTTCATATTTTCCCGAGAAAAAGTTTCCAGAACAATATCCAGATTATCCCACTCTTTTTCATCAAACAAACATTCAATTTCACAATAAGCCTTTTTGCCAAACAACATCTCAAATTGTGTTGAATTAAGACTTAACAAATCGTGGCTTTCCGTATCCGCCGCCAACTTAACACTGGCCAAAACAGATGATTTAGCAAACACTTCTTCCAAAATCTTCTCAATATTTTCCATAATAATTAATTATTTAATTGAAAACTTAATATAAAATAATTGAAAACTTAATATAAAAACGCTTTGAAAATATCATATCTGATTTTTTTGTCAAGATTTTATTCAACATTTTGCCTTTCTGCGACAATCTCACGCACCGGTCGATAAGAAAACCGGTGTTCCGGCGTTGCCCCGTGCTCTTTTAGCCCCTGAATATGCAAGGCCGTTCCGTATCCGGCGTTCTTCTCAAAACCATAATAAGGATAAATGACGGCCAATTCGGCCATCAGTTTGTCACGATAAACCTTGGCTGCAACAGAGGCTGCCGCAACAGACATCGACTTACTGTCGCCTCTAATAACAGTCTGCACGCCGCAGGACAAGTTTTTTGGCTTCTGATTTCCGTCAACCAGTGCAAATTCAGGTTTTACTTTAAGATTTTCGACAGCCTTCTTCATAGCCAAAAAAGTTGCCTGCAAAATATTCAGTTCATCAATTTCCTTAGCGCTCACCAAACCGATTCCGACACAAAGCCTGCCGTTTTTTTCTTCTTCAAACAAAAGGTTATAAAGCCTTTCTCTCTTTTTGGCTGAAAGTTTTTTAGAATCGTCAAGCCCATTTAAAAGCTCCGGATTCAAATTTCTCCGGTCAAGAAAAACCACCGCGCCGGCAGTAACCGGACCGGCCCAAGGGCCTCTGCCCGCCTCATCAATCCCTACACACAATCTTCCGATACTGTCTTCAAGTTCAAAATCCGGCATATTTCCTCCTTTTATTTTTTTTCAAAATGCCACCAAATCCCCTGTCTGACAAGCAAAAGCTCAAAACAACACACAAGTTGCCATGCCACAAAAAAAGAGGCTGATAGTACAGCCTCCTTGACTTATCATATCAAAACGGTTACTGGCGGTTAACCAAAACAATCTCGACGCGGCGATTCTGTTCGCGGCCTGCTGCCGTTGCATTAGAAGCAATCGGGTTGGCAGATCCCAAACCGTCAGTCACGATTCTGTTACCATCAACGCCTTGCAGACGCAGATAATTTGAAACCGCATTGGCACGGCGCAGCGACAAAGCCATATTTGTGGCGTTACTGCCGGTACTGTCGGTATAACCGTTAATCTGAACCATTGTCTTGTTGTATTCTTTAATGACTTTTGCAATAGAATTCAAAACCGGTTTGAAACCGTCCATAATGGTTGCTTCATTAGTGTTAAAGGTAATATTCCCCGGCATAATCAGATAAACGCGGCCATCCTGCTCGGCAACCTGAACACCGGTTCCCAACAGTTCCTGCCGCAGCTTGCGGGCCTGAATATCCATATAAGCGCCTGTTCCGGCACCAGCCGCGGCACCGACGCCAGCACCAATCAAAGCGCCTTTTTTACCACCGACCAAAGCGCCTATTCCGGCACCGGCGGCCGTACCGATTCCGGCACCCCATGCCGTTTTGGAAACTTTGCTTTCTCCGGTATAAGGATCCGTTGCACAAGCTGACAGGAATGAAACCAACATAATAGCAAGCACAAATTTTTTCATATTTATCTCCTTTTATAAAATTCCTGCCTAAACTTTAAAATGATAAAATCAAATATTCAAGAAAAATTTATTTTTTTTGAAGCTTGGAATACAGCTTGTGGCTACGATAACCGTCATAGGCCAAAACAACATCACGCAAAGTACCCTCATACACATAACCGGCACGTTCCGCCACTCGTTGCGAAGCCGTATTGCGAACATCGGCTTCAATCGCCAGACGATGAAAACCTTTGGCAAACAAACACTCCTCCACCAGCCGCACAAGCTCAGACGCATAACCTTTTCCGGTTTGCCCCTGATCCAGCAGATACCCGAAATTCGCTGACCGGTTTTTAAAATCAACTTCATGAACACCGCCGGCACCGACCACTTTTCCGCTTGTTTTCTCCAGCATAACAAAATCAAACGCCGTTTTGTCCTCCCATCGCCGGACAAACATATCCATGGCATTATCAACATCTTCTTCAGACTTTGTAGCATCTACCCAATACAGAAACTCTCTCAAAAAATCTCGAGAACGTTCAATTAGTTCAAACATTTCCCGGCTGTACTTCCGATGTCTTTTGACCAGCTTGATTTTTTCTCCGTCCAGCTCCTCCGGCATGATAAATTCGTCTTTTTGCATTTTCGGCCTCCGGACAAAGCATAACAAATAAAAAAACGAAGTAAAGAAAAAACCGGAAAATTTCTTTTCCGGTTTTTAATTAATTATGATTAGCCGAAACCATTTTTTTACCGGCCAACAAAACGCCGATTTTTTGCTTTTTCAAAACATTCCAGCTTTCTTTTTCCCATTCGTCCTCTCTGGCATTTAAGACCTCCGGATGCATGGTCATTGTAACGGCATGAGGATTTTGCGGCAGACGGCGCATAATCGGAATCAAAATCATCCCGTTCTGCTCGGCCTGCGGTGCGCCCTTCACCTGTTCATAACCACAGGCTTTCCAGCGTTCCAGCAGTTCTTTTTTGCACTCGCCGTAAACCATCGTAAAACCTTTGCGGCTGACAAAATCAAACCCTTTGTTCATAATTCTGTCTGACAAATCAGTTTTGCGAAACTCTTTCAAAACCGCCATCCGTTCAAATTTTACAAAATCGGAAAAATAACGAATACGCATCGTTCCGGCCGGCCTTCCGTCAACCTTGGCCAAAATATGCGTTGCGCAATAATCATTGCCGTCAAACTCTTTCTCTGGAGGAATATGGTGCTCTTGAACAAAAACGCTCTGACGAACTTGCTTCATGCCGGCAAAATCATCATCACTTCTGACAATCAGTATTTTAACATTACTTTCAATCATAAGTGAGCAAATATATTGACTTTTTCTAAATTAAAAGATACTAATTTTATAGGAGTATCATATATTTTGAGTCACCATAAAACAAGATTTTAAAAAATGACAATAAAAGCCAACCTCGCTCTTATCCGCCGCCTGCTTTATTTTTACGCCGTTATAGAAAACGGCCAGATAAACGCCACGGCCGAAAAAAACGGCATTAAAGCTGCTAATCTGAGCAAGATTCTGAAAGATCTTGAAGAAGACGTCGGCGCTCCGCTGCTGGAGCGCAGCAATCAGGGCATCCGCCCGACGGTTCTCGGCCAAAAAATTTATCTTTTGAGCAAAGAGCTTTCTCAACACGTTATTGACCTGCTGGATCAAACCGGCGGCCATACTGCCGAAGCTGAGATTTCTTTTTGTTTTCCAGACAATTTTCAATTAAACAGCCTTGAAGAATTCCAAGCTCTGCATCCCGGCATTATCCTCTCCGAAAAAAAACATCCTGATGCCGATGTTGTCGTCAGTTATGAAAAACCGCCGACAGATTCTGAACGTATTATTGTCAAAAACAACATCGGCAGCTCAATCCGCCAGACAATCTGGGTCAGTTGCCGTCAGGATTCGGAAGCCGCCGCCGTTTTTGCCGAATTTATAAACGTTGCGCTGCATCTTTAATATATTTGACCAACGCTTGCACCGCAGGTTGCTTCTTCAAATCGCGCCGTGTCACAATCCAAAACTTGTGCTTAAGATCAAAGCCAAGCTTTTCCAAAGCAATCAAATCTTTTTCCTTCTTGGCTGTTCCCAATGGATGCAAGCCAATTCCGATACCGTCTTTTGTCAAGCGCAACAGCATGGAAGAAGAATTGGTCGAAGCCGCAATATGCTTGGCTTTTTCCAAAAAATTCCGATATTTTTCCCAGACCTGCGCATAATTATCCCTTGTGCAGATTTTGTGATTCTGCTGTATATCTTCCAAACTTTTGGGATAACCATAACGTTCAAGATAGCTTTTTGAAGCAAACAAACCAAATCTCAGACAATATTCCGTAGCTGAAAAAACATCATTTTTCTCTGGTTTTTCATACACAATCGCCATATCCACATCGCTTGTCAGCACCGGAACCTCAAGAGAACAGGAAATACTGATATGAACATCAGGATACTTCAAATAAAAATCCGGCAGACAGGAAGAAACATAACCGGCTCCCAGTCCGTCACTCGTCCAGAGATGAATATCTCCCGTTATGTCATGAAAATTCATTTTAAAGGTATTGACCTTATGCAAAATCCGGTCAACATCGCAACTCAGTTCATACATACTCAGGCCGGCATCATTAGCCTGCACACCGTTATAAACTCGGTTAAACAACGAGATGCCGCAATAATCTTCAAATTCTTTCATACCCTTTGAGAAATTAGACTGCTTCATGCCGTTAAGCTCTGCTGCTTTGGTAATGGAATTATATTTAACAGCTTCGCCAAAGCATAACAGATTTTTGAAAATAGAAATTTTTTCTTTGATTGTCATAGATTTGCTTATGAACTAAAATTAAAGACATAACGTTATACATGAACAATATTTCATATACGAAGCAAAAACACAACAGAAATCTTAGCATTAGTTCCAAAAAATTATTTTTTTGCACTGAAATGTTTGGACAACAGATTCAATTGATCAATCACATACCCGAGCAAACGGTCATCCATATTACGAATTTTCTCAATAATAATATTTTCGTCTTCCAACCGGCGGATAGACTTTTGGGCAGAAAAATTCTCCCCCATCATCTCATCAATACTCACATGAAAACGTTTGGCTATTTTAAAAACCATTAGCAAATCAGGCACAACAAGCCCCCGTTCCAAATTAGAAATCGTACGCCAGCTGACATCACAAATTGTTGCAAGTTCCTCTTGTGTCAGTCCGGCATTCTCACGCATGGATCTGACTTTAATACCCAGAGATTTTTTTATATCATCTTTCATACTGATTTTATACTCTGAAACAGATTGCATATCCACAAAACAAATTTCATAAAGACAGGATAATAAACAATCTCTTACATCTAACCATTATTTAAGGAAAAAAATATGAGTAAAAATACGGAGTTCAACATGAATCTAAACAAAGGTATACTATATATTCAAAAAAAACTTTTACAAAAGAAATTCCTGTGCAAAATCTTATCACCGGAAATTTATGAGCTTCTGGAATCTTACTTTGCACTCTCTCCATTGCAGCGAAACTATATTCGCAAAAGCATCAAAAATCTGAAAAAACACAACCTATAAACCGCACTGCTCCTCTCCATATGGAGAGGAGCCAGCTTCCTCGGAATTAAAATTAAAACCGCTTTTTATATACTGCCAAAATCTGTTTTCTTAATTTTTGAAGCCAAAAACATGAAAAAAATACGGTTTATTTTTTATATTCTTTTTTTTGCTTTCATACAGTAAAACAGAAGTAACGGAAGCTGACATCTTGCCATATTCCAAAGGGTTCAATGGTTCTCCGGAACTCTCCTCATGGAACAAATCTGCTATCTGAGAACATGCCGGCGTCCGCCCTCGGTTTTTGGTTTGACAACAAACGCCAAAATTTTTTTCGCTCCATCAACAACCATTCTTTAAGACAATAATTGCACCGATTATGCCAATCCTGCGCTAATTCTATGGCAATAAAATGTTGTTCGGATTTATGCTTTGAACACTCTTGATTATAGTTTAAAACTAAAAACTGTGACTTAAGCTGCTAACGAAGACACATTGTCAACAAGTATAAATAAATCAACTTACCTGACAACTTGCTTTTTAATAACCATTGCGTTAAAATCAAACAAAAAAGGACAACAACAATGCCAAATATCATAAACGGCCGCTGCGGCTGGTGCGGAACAGACGAATTATATATCAAATATCATGATGAGGAATGGGGAAAACCGGTAACCGACGACCGGACATTGTTCGAATTTCTGATATTGGAAAGCGCGCAAGCCGGATTAAATTGGCTGACAATTCTCAAAAAACGGGAAGGATACCGTCAGGCTTTTTATAATTTTAATGCCGGCCGAGTGGCGCAAATGACGGAAAAAGACATTGAAAGATTAATGCAGTTTGACGGTATTGTAAAAAACCGTCTGAAAATAAAGTCAGCCATATCTAATGCCCGCCTTTTTCTTACCGTTCAAAAAGAATTTGGCAGCTTTTACAATTATATCCTTTCATTTTTTCCTAACAAAAAAACAATTATCCACCGCTTTGAAACCTTAGCGGAAGTCCCTGTGTTTTCTCCGGAATCCGATGCAATCAGCAAAGACATGAAAAAACGCGGTTTCAAATTTTTCGGCACGACAATCTGCTATGCCTACCTGCAGGCCACCGGCTTTGTCAACGACCATTTAACAAGCTGTATCTGCCAACTACTTAAATTTTAGACTCATTTCTTGTTCTTGAGGTTTAAAACCATAATCTTCATAGAATTTATAGGCGATTTTATTATCATTAAAGACACCAAGTTTGACTTCCTGAATTCCATTTTCTTTGCAAAATGTTAGAAACTCATTCATTAACATTTTTCCAATACCTTGCTTCCTATATTTTTGAATAACACCTAAAGTTCCAATGTTACAAATGATCGGATTTTCTAAATAGGGCACATTTTTTTTATTAGCAATCAACAACCCTACAACCTTATTTCCATCAACATCAACAGCAACAATAGCAAAAGCATTATCACTTCCTATAGTTGATAAAAGAGCATTTTTTTCAAAGTCACGATTAATTGGTGCAAAATAACCATTTAATATTTTACGATGATGCTCTCTGATTTCGTTACACAAATCTACTGCTTGAGCCACATCTTTTTCTTGAAATTCTCTAATTTCGATATTCACAATAAATTCCTTAACAATATGGATAATATTAATATAAAATGATGCAGTAATCGAATTTTATTGTCAATAAATTAATCTCTCAACGTCATAGCAAAATAGAAATGTTACATTAGAGTGTTTTCAGAGGAGAAGCACCGATGAAAACAGATATAGAATGACAGGCTAAGCTTAAACAATCTGCATTTGTTTATAAAGCGGCATGTCCGTACGGATTTCAATGCACCGACAAGAAAACTTATGGCAAAAATCCCGAAACTCATGACGTTTTTCTTCAAAATGCCGACGATATTCCTGTCTGAAACGCGCATTTCCGGAATCAAAAACAAGTTTCTGCCCGCCGTACTCCGCCATATATTCGCCGTTACGCGGCGCCAGCTCTTCCAGCACATCAAAAATATTCACGCAATAAAGATTGGTTTTATGCGCCAAAGCAGCCAAAGGCTTATAAAGTTCCGCCTTTTCGCCGTTAAAATCGCTCAACACGAAAACAATGGCATTATGCCGGACGTTTTTTAGCAAAAGCTGCAACGGCATTGCCAGACTCTGACCTTCGACAACCTGATTTTCCACAACCCGCCGCGACGTTTCCGAAATCTTTTTCAAAACCGCTAATATGCCGGCTTTATGATTTCGGGGTTTGAAAAAACAACTGCCCTCTCCGTCAAAAATCACACAGCCGAAACGATCTTTGTTTTCCAAAGACATCCAGCCGAGCAACGCTGCAATCTTTGCCGCCGCTACGGATTTTAGCTCGTTTCTGGTACCAAACAACATCTGCGGCGACAAGTCCAACAGTACAAAAACCTCCCGATCACGTTCTTCGGCAAACAGTTTCGTATAAGGTTGCATTTTGCGCGCCGTAACGCGCCAGTCAATATCCCGCACGTCATCGCCAAAACTGTACGGACGAATTTCTTCCATCTCAATTCCGCGCCCTTTAAATGCCGATTTTACATCGCCGACATAAGCCGAGGTCGCCAAACGCGTCTGCGGATTGCGCAGATAAGCCGTATAACGTCGCTGTTCCATCAGCTCTTCCGGAGTCGCAAATAACCCGTTGCCGGAATGGCTTTGTTCCGGTTTTCCAAACCAGCGGCGGGCTAACTGTCTGACACTTTTCATGCAATAGCTCCTTTACGGCAGCGGCACCAGCTTCAAAAGTCCGGTAATAACGTCATCTGTGGTTTCGCCCTCGGCTTGAGCCTCAAAGCTCAGAATAATACGATGGCGCAAGACGTCATAAACCACAGACTGAATATCTTCCGGTGTCACAAAATCGCGCCCTTCCAGCCAGGCGTTTATCTTGGCGCAGCGATCAAGGGCAATCGTTGCCCGCGGGCTGGCGCCGTACAAAACCTGACCGGCCAGTTTGGCATCATATTTCTCCGGCTTACGGGTTGCCACAATCAGCTGCACCAAATATTCCTCAAGTGCCTCGCTCGTATGCACCGACAAAACCTCGCGCCGTGCGACCAGAACATCGGCAATATCCAGCTGCGGCTTACCAGCCGTTTTCCCTTCGTCCAAAATCTCTCCGCGCACCAGTTTGAGAATTTTTTTCTCCGAAGCCGCGTCAGGCTGGTCTATTTTGATATACATCAGAAATCTGTCGAGCTGGGCTTCCGGCAGATTATAAGTTCCTTCGTGTTCAATCGGATTTTGCGTTGCCATCACCATAAACAATTCCGGAAGCACATATCTCTTGCCGCCGACGCTGACCTGACGTTCCGCCATGGCTTCCAACAAAGCAGCCTGAACCTTTGCCGGCGCGCGGTTGATTTCATCGGCCAGAACCAGATTGGCAAAAACCGGACCGGCACGAAATTCAAACTCGCCTTTCTGCGCCACATAAATATCGCTACCGATAATATCTGACGGCAGCAAATCCGGCGTAAACTGGATCCGATTGTATTTGGCGCTGATCTGCGAAGCCAAAGTCTTAATTGCCTTAGTTTTGGCCAGTCCGGGCGCGCCTTCAACCAAAGCATGGCCATCCGCCAGCAAGGTAATGAGCATTTTTTTATTAAGCTCCTCTTGCCCAATGATTTTTTCATCCATATATTTCTGCAAAGCAATAATTTTATCTCTGGTCTCAGACATTTATTCTCACCCCTGTTAATTTGCCATACGGTTCAAAAAGTCATAATATTCATTCAAAACCACGTTTTTCATTACGTCGTTTTGCAAAAAGTCAAACAGCTCGATAGCTTTTTTATAATGCATTTTGGCTCTTTTCCAATCGCCTTTTTCACTGTCAAAAGCCTCGACCCTTGCCAGATAAAGCAAAGCTTCCGCCTCGGCAAAGTGATGTTCGACCTTGCCGTAAAGATAAACTGACTTCATCAGAGCCTTGCGGGCATTGGCAATGTCACGAATAATATAACGCAGACAGCCAATAGCCGACAACGCGCTCGCCTCGCCGAGCAGATCACCGTTTTCGCGATACAAATCACGGCACTTTTCCAAAAGGTCGTGCGCTCTGTCATAATTGCGTTTTTTCATCTCCAAACGCGCCATAGCTCGCAGCACGGCAGCCTCTTTCAGTGTAACATTGTCCGCCTCAAACAGTTCCGCCGCTTTGGCATAAGCCTTAAGGGCATCTTCTTCGCGATTTTGCATCATGTAAATGTAAGCTTCCTGATCATAAGCCTCGCCGAGTAAATCGCGGCTGCCGGTATCGGTCAGGACTTCCCGCGCCTGATAAAGCGTCTTCAACGCCTTGTCATAATCACCCGCCGCGGCATAAACTTTGGACAGGCGAATAAGAACATCTCCATGCGTAATGCTGCCGTCAACTAAATCGGATACCAGCTCTGCAGCTGCTTTCAGCGATTTTTCTGCTTTATCGAAATTGTCAAGGCTGAGCTCTAATTCTCCCAAACGGCTTAAAACAAAAGCCTCGCCTTGCGGATCGTCTTTTTTATCATAGAGTTCCGCCGCCTTCACGTATTTGCTGCGAGCCTCGTCATAATTTCCCAGTTTCCAGAAATCATCGCCTTCCTGAAAAGTTTTAGACGCTTCGGTAACATATTTTCCCTGATTTGTTCTCGGCATGAAAAAAACTCCTTTGCAATCTGTCAATATTATTATATATATGGCGTAATGCAAAAAAAAACAAGAAGTTTAAAAAGATGGAAGACACATTTGAATTCTCCGAAGAGGACACTGGTCCCCAAACTTATGATAATATTTCAAAATTAAGCCCCGGCTTCAGCTGGCTGGAAATGCTCAATCCGGAGCAAAAACAAGCCGTACAAACGACCGAAGGCCCTGTTTTGGTATTATCCGGCGCCGGCACCGGCAAAACCAAAGTACTAACCACCCGTCTGGCTTATATTCTGGCCGAACACAAAGCCAATCCGTGGAACTGTCTGGTCGTCACCTTTACCAACCGCGCCGCCCGCGAAATGCGCGAACGCGTACAAGGGCTTATCGGTGACATGGCAAACTCCGTTTTTCTTGGCACGTTTCACAGTGTTTGCGCCAAAATTCTGCGCAAACACGCCGAACTTGTCAATTTGAAAAGCAACTTCACGATTCTCGGCGAAGATGACCAGAAACGCCTGATTAAACAGATTCTGGAACAGGAAGGCATTGACGACAAAAAATATCCGCCACAGTCGATTCTGGACACGATCAGCCGCTGGAAAGACAAAGGGCTGACAGTTGAAAAAATCTGTACGGAATTCAAAGAAAACATCACAACCCATGTTTATAAAAAATATCAGGAAAAAATGGTCGGGATGAACTGCGTCGACTTTGGCGACATCATCCTTTATACCTTAAATATTCTGCTGTCAGACGCCGAAATTCTTGATCAGTATCAGCAGCGTTTTAAATACATTATGGTTGACGAGTATCAGGACACCAATGTCACACAATATTTGCTAATTCGCCTGCTCTCGCAAAAGCACCGCAATCTCTGCTGTGTCGGCGATGACGACCAGTCAATCTACTCTTGGCGCGGCGCCGAAATTGAAAATATTCTACGCTTTAACAAAGATTTTTCCGATGCAAAAATCATCCGTTTGGAACGCAACTACCGTTCAACCGCTAATATCCTGTCTGCCGCCTCGCATTTAATCAGCAACAACCGTGACCGGCTCGGCAAAACCCTGCGCGTGGCCGAAAACAGTCCGGCCCGCCAAAACAACAACGATAAAATCAAAGTCATAAGCACTTATAACGGCGAAGAAGAAGCCCGTTATGTTGCAGATGAAATTGAAAACCTCATCCGGCAGCATTGCCATTATGCCGACATTGCCATTCTGGTGCGCACAGCCGCCCAAACCCGCGAATTTGAAGAAAAATTCATCTCCGAAGCCATTCCCTATCAGGTAATAGGCGGCCTGAAGTTTTATGAACGCGCCGAAATCCGTGATGCTCTGGCTTATTTCCGCGTTGTATTGCAGCCAGATGACGATCTGGCTTTGGAACGGATTATCAACAAACCGGCACGCGGTATCGGAGCAAAATCAATCGAAAAATTTCAAAACGAGGCACGCTTCAGCCACTGCTCAATGTCTGCCGCCATTAATAAAATGCTGGCCGAAGGCATCGTTTCCGGCAAAGCCAAGACCGCGCTTTCTGCTTTAATGAACAATTTTGAAGAATGGCGCAAAGCCGCTCAGGTTCTGCCTCCTGACGATCTGGCTCAGCAGATTCTGGAAGATTCGGGATATTTTGACATGCTCAAAATGGACAAATCTGTTGAAGCCCCCGGACGTATTGAAAACTTAAAAGAATTAATCAGCTCCATGAGCGCCGAAAAGTTTGAAAGCCTGAGTGCATTTATGGAACATATCAGTTTGGTCATGGACAAAGACGATATTACTGACACCAACAAAGTCATGCTGATCACGCTGCACTCTGCCAAGGGTCTGGAATTTGACAACGTCTTTCTCCCCGGCTGGGAAGAAGGCCTTTTCCCACACCAGCGCTGCATGGATGAAGGCGGAGCCGGCGCATTGGAAGAAGAACGCCGTCTGGCCTATGTTGCCATCACCCGCGCCCGCAAAAAACTCTATATTTTAACGGCGCATAACCGCCGAGTTTACGGCCAGTGGCAGAACAATCTGCCATCAAGATTCATCAACGAACTGCCGCCGCAAAATATTGAAATCATCAATAAATGCGCGGATTACTTTGGCTCGGACAATTACGGTTCTTCCGGCGGTTACGGCTATGGCCAAAAAAACTACTGGCAAAAATCTTCAGCCAACAACAATACCCGCTATGACGATGACGACCGCTATTCTTATGTCAGCAATGACGACTGTGACAGCAGCTGGAACGGCAGCATATATAAAGCCAAACAAAAGGCCAAAAACCAGAATGCGGTTTATCCGGTCGGTACAAAAGTCAAACACGATATGTTCGGACAAGGAACGGTTTTAAATATTGACGGCAACAAGCTTGAAATCTTTTTTGACCGTGTCGGAAAAAAGAAGCTAATGAGCGAATATGTCAAAAAAGCTTAAAAGCTCTGCCGCAAACTCAGATTTTCTTTAATCGGCAACGGCAATCTTTGCCTTTCCGTTAAATTTCTCCTAACCGCTAAAACGAACATAAGCCTCAAAAGGAACAAAAGCAGCCAATACCAAAAACAACACTTGACTATTTACATATATATGTTATATTCTACATATTATATTAAATATATATGGAGAAAATAAATGTCAAAAGCCAAAAACGTTAAAGAATTTGTCGAGCGCCTGGACAACGCTAAAAAAGTCAACCCCAAAGACCTTTCGTCGGATCAGGACCTGACAATTGCCATCATGAATCTGATCAGCATTGAAGAACACCTGATTTTTTCAGGCGCCAAAACCGGCAAAACCTCTTTTTATGACCTGATTGAAGAAGTTCGTGAACTGCGCAAAAACCTGATGCAGAAAATCATTCCGCAGTATGAAGGCGAAGTCTGGTGCATTTCCAAACACCTGCTTGCTTCGTCCATGCGCCTGATGGAAGTCGGCACCAAGCAGCAAAGTCTGGGCAACAAAGCTGAAGCCGACAAATTGTTCAACAGCGCTTATGATCTATATTGCCTGTTCTGGGGCTTAAACATGAATATGCTCAATATTGAAGACGTCAAATGGGTAGAAGACAAGCTGGAAGACGTTAAAAAAATCTCGGCAAAAGTCAATGCCGAAACCCCTGATATTGAAATTAAAAAAGAAGAAAAAGGCGGCAAACTTTCCAAAATGAAAGCCTGGGTACGCAAAGCCGTTGATTGCTGTATTGAATAACGGAGAAAAACATGAAAAAACTTTTATCCTTATGCTTTGCCGCCTTATTGGCATTAAGCGCTTGTGATAACTCTGCCAAACAAAACAGAATTCCGGAAATTGCTCAGGACAAGATTTATTTTTTCTTTTCCAACACCTGTCCGCACTGCCATGAGGCTTTGGATTATCTGAACCAAAAATATCCGGATTTGGAAATCAGCATGACCAACGTCGGCAATCCGGAAGGCTTTGACCTGTTTGTCAAATGTGCCCGCAAGTTCAACCTCAGCAGCCAAATCGGAACACCTTTGTTCTGCATGGGAGAAAATTACCTGATGGGCTGGTCTCAGGAATCTGAAAAGCAATTTGACAAATATGTAAAACCGTTTGTAAAATAATCAGCGCCCTGCCACCCGTGCAGGGTACTTCTTTTTTATCGGCTGCGAGGAGAAAAGAACAATGGAACAACAACTCCCTGAAGAAACTATGAAAAGGGCAGCCAAAGGCATTGGTTACATTGCCCATCCGCTGCGGCTGCGCATTTTGGAATTTTTAGACGTCAACGGCTCTTCCTCGGTTTCTGCCATTACCAAAGGCGTGCGCGAAGATCAGGTAATTGTTTCGCAAAGTCTCAAAAAACTGCGTGATGCCAATCTTGTCAAAACCGAACGCCGCGGCATTTTTATTTACTATAATATCTATGAAGAATACCCAGCCAGCATTTTTGTCTGCCTGCGCAAACTTTTTGGCTTCATGACAGACGATTTCCGCTATCTGGCAGACGGCTGCAAAGCTATTCTGCCGAGGGACTACACCGGTATGGCTGCCAATCAGATAAAGCTTTTTGCCAACTATGATAAAATGCGGATTCTCGAATACCTGACAATCTTCGGCGAAAGCAATGTTTCAGATATTGTCAAAGGCATCAACAGCAATCAGCTTAAAGTCTCGCAATATTTAAAGCGGCTGCGCGACGACGGTTTTGTCGCCTGTCACCGCGACGGGCGTTATATTATATACAACATCACCAAAGGCGTTCATCTGACCGCCATACAATGTATTCACAAACGTTACGACAGCTTAAAAAACAAAGCTGATTTTTAGCAGACAAAAGAAATATTAATTTTTCAAAAATAAATATTGACAAGAAAGAAAAGAAATATTATTAAAGACATGAATTTAACGGCGGGATAGCTCAGTCGGTAGAGCAGAGGAATCATAATCCTTGTGTCGGGGGTTCGAACCCCTCTCTCGCTACCATTAAGAAAAAACTCCTATTTTTTACTGTCCAACTTTCGGGATACAGTTCATTTAGTAGGAGTTTTTTTTATGCACAAAAAACAGTTATTTTATTTTCAAGGAAAAAAAAATATGTTTAGCGCCTTCTGCCTTCAAGAATTCATCAGTTCGTTTTTCGTCCTTTTTGCCGTTATTGATGTTGTGGGTTCTATTCCCGTTTTCTTAAACCTCAAAAGGCGCGGCAAACGGATTAACGCCGCTAAAGCCAGCATTCTGGCTTTCTTCATCTTTTTAATCTTTTTCTACGGCGGAGAAGCTTTTCTCCACTTGTTCAATGTAGATATCACTTCTTTTGCCGTCGCCGGTTCACTGATTATTTTCGTCATTGCCATGGAAATGATTTTGGATATTGAAATCTTCAAAGACCAGCCCGATGCACCCAAAGACGCCACTTTTGTACCGGTTGTTTTTCCGCTGCTGGCTGGTGCCGGCGCTCTGACGACCCTGCTCTCCATTCGCGCCCAGTTTAACGACCTCAACATCCTGCTGGCCGTATTCTGCAATATGATTGTGGTTTATCTTGTCCTTAAAATGGCCAAAAAGCTTGAAAGAATTCTGGCTCCCGGAATTATCTACATCTTCCAAAAATTCTTCGGAATTATCCTGTTGGCCATCTCGGTCAAACTGTTCACCGCCAATCTGGCCTTTTTGATAAAAACCGCCGCCGGATAAAATACCGACAAATTTCGTTGAATAACATGCCGGAATAAGTTGACGTTCCGGCATTAATATTTTACACATAGTTTCAAGAAATTGAACTAACTAAGAGAAAAAAATGGAAAAGTCTACCTCAGTCGGTGTCATCATGGGCGTTGCCGCCGTCGGTGTCGGCATGGCCCTAAAAGGCGCTGATCCTCATGCTTTAATTAACCCCGCCGCTTTTTTGATTATCATTGTCGGAACAGCTGCGGCGCTTTTTAATGCTTTCACAATGAAAGATCTGAAAAAGTTTCCCAAACTCCTGAAGATTATCTTTGCCGGTCACAAGCAAAAAAGCAAACAGGAGATTCTGGAACTTTTTGTTTCTATTGCCAAAACGGCCAAATCCGAAGGTGTGGTCGGAATTGAGCGCATTGCCAATGACATGGACGATCCATTTATCAAAACTGGTTTGTCACTGGTCGCCGATGGTTTTCCTGAAGATTTTATCTATGAAACGCTGGAAAGCGAAATCAAACAAATGGAAGAACGCCACCGCTCCGGTGCCGCCATATTTTCGCAAGCCGGAATGTACGCTCCGACCCTTGGCGTTTTGGGCGCGGTTATTGGCCTGATTGCCGCTCTGGGCAATCTTTCTGACATTGACAAACTCGGACATTCGATTGCCGCGGCTTTTGTCGCCACCCTGCTTGGTATTTTCACAGGTTATGTCATATGGCACCCCTTTGCCAATAAACTCAAACAAATTTCCAAAGAAGAAGTTGAAAGCAAAAAAATGATTCTGGAAGGAGCGCTTGCGTTACAAAGCGGAGCTTCGTCTTTGGCCATGGAAGCCAAACTCCAGTCCTTTATTCCGGTGTCGGAACGCCGTCAGTCTCAAAACAAGGAATAAAAAATGGCAAAACGCAAACCGGA
Organism: uncultured Alphaproteobacteria bacterium; assembly: GCA_934271195.1. Classification (GTDB taxonomy): domain Bacteria; phylum Pseudomonadota; class Alphaproteobacteria; order RF32; family CAG-239; genus MGBC133411. The sequence goes on from CAKQRB010000011.1 coordinate 16,462, forward strand.
ACAAGAAGCACATGAAGAACATGCCGATGAAACCTGGCTGATTCCGTATTCTGACCTGTTAACTTTGCTTCTGGCTCTTTTTATTGTACTTTTTGCCTCTTCCAAACTCGACAAAGCCAAAATGAGCCAAATGGAAGCCGCATTTGCGGCAGCTTTTAATGCCGCGACCGGCCTTGACAGACTCAGCGGCAATTTAGGCGAGTTTATGAGCAGCATTCAGGAGCTTGGGCTGGATTCTTCTGTCAGTCTCGGTTCTGATGACCGCGGCGTTGCCATTGACATCGGCAGTTTGTCAATGTTTTCTCCCGGAAAATCAGACCTTCTTGACAGTATTCATCCGATACTCAACCAAATCATCAATCTGCTTCAACAACCACGCTACAAGCGCTTTCGGATAACGGTAGAAGGCCACACCGACGACATTGAAGCCTCCGATTCCTACTTTCCGTCAAAATGGGAATTGTCTTCCAATCGGGCTGCAGCCGTTGTGCGTTACTTTATCAAAAAAGGCATTGCGCCAGAACGTCTGCAAGTCATCGGTATGGCGGATATTGCCCCTAAATTTCCCAACTATAACGCATACAATGAGCCTATTCCGGAAAATCGCAGCCGCAACCGGCGCATTGAAATTCATATTGAACCTTAAAATCAGGAAAATATAAATGGAAAAATTGTCTTATCTGCTGGAACATCATCTGGTTTTGCCTGCTTACGGCCAATGGATTATTTTCGGCATTATCGTTTTTGTACTTTTGTTCTTGGATCTGTTTGTCTTCCACCGCCATGCCTCGGAACCCAAGCTCAAAGAAACCTTTTGGGCCTGTGTCTTCTATATTGCCATTGCCGTTGTCTTTGGCTTCTTTGTCATTTATGAACGCGGCACTGAAACCGGCATGCTCTATTTTACCGGTTTTCTGGTTGAAAAAAGCTTGTCTCTGGACAACATTTTCATTATGTCTGTCATCTTCAGCAACCTGAAAATAGAACGTAAATACCAACATCGTGTTTTGTTTTGGGGTATCCTTGGCGCCATTGTCATGCGTGGTGTCCTCATCGGTGTCGGAGAGGTCTTGATTTCCAATTTCCATTGGGTGTTATACATCTTTTCTGCATTTTTAATCTACACCGGTTTCAAAATGGCGTTACACAAAGAAGATGAACAGGAAAAATTGGAAGACAGCCGACTGTTCCGTGCCATCAGCAAATTTTTTCATGTCACGCCGGAAGTAAGGGGCGAACACTTTTTTGTTAAAGAAAACGGCAGACATTATATTACGCCGCTGTTCTTTGCCCTGATTATTATTGAAACCATGGACGTTATTTTCGCTCTGGACAGCATTCCTGCAATCTTTCTGATTACGCAGGATTTGTTTGTGGTTTATACCAGTAACATTTTTGCCATTCTCGGCCTCCGTGCATTATATTTTCTGCTCGCCGCCGCCGTTTACAAATTTGTTTACCTCAAACCGGCGTTGTCTGTCATCTTAGTCTTTATCGGCGCCAAAATATTCCTACCGCACATCGGAATAAAAATTGAAGCCTGGCAGTCGCTCAGCATCACCTTTGGTCTGCTGTTCATAGGTATCGCCGCTTCATTAATCCGGCTCAAACCGATAGAAGCAGAAAACAAATAACAAAAAAATTCCCGTTTGTAAACGAACGGGAATTTTTTTTACGCTTTGCTTACATAAAGAATTCAATATAAACAAACACCGTTCCGATGAGCACGCTCAGCAGCATGACCGGCACCGACCACAGCAAGAACTTCACAAAGCCGATCTGATGTCCTTCCCGCATAGCCATACCGGCAACCACCACATTAGCCGAAGCGCCGATAAGCGTTCCGTTTCCGCCAAAGCAAGCGCCCAGCGACAATGACCACCAAACAGGCATCATCGCCTCACGACCGCCGACAGATTCCTCCATAGACTTCAACATCGGAATCATTGTTGCCACAAACGGAATATTATCAATAACACTGGATATAACTGCCGAACACCACAAAATCAAAAAGCTCAGTTTTGCAATACTGCCATCAGTCAGCTCTACAAACTTCTGCCCCAGATAAGCCAGCACACCCGTCACTTCCAGACCATAAACAATGACAAACAAACCGGTAAAGAAGAAAATTGTAATCCAGTCAACCATATTAAAAATTTCCTGAACCTTGCCGTCTTTCTCCTCTCCTTTGGCGCCAAACGTATACAGCAACAGCAAAACTGACGCGCCAAGCAAAGCAATCGTACCATTGTCCAAACCAATATGATGAGCCGAAATAAAACCGGCAATCACACAGGCCAAAACAAACAAAGCCTTAACCAGCAAGACTTTATCCATAATTGCATCACTGGGATTCATGGCCAAAACTTTTTTCTTGCAGTCATTTGTCGTTTTAAGATGCACACCCCAAAAACGATCAAAGATAAAAATAACCACAATCATAGTGATGACAACAACCGGCATCAGAACTTTTACAAAATCCATAAAAGTTAAATCCAGTGCAGAACCAATCAAAATATTGGGAGGATCACCGATAAGCGTTGCCGTTCCTCCGATATTAGAAGCAAAGATTTCCAATAACAGATACGGATACGGGTTAATTCTGAGCTTGCGCGTGATTTGAAAAGTCACCGGCGCAATCAGTAAAACCGTGGTAACATTATCCAGGAAGCCGGAAAAAACAGCGGTTACGATTGCCAAAGCAGCCATCAGGCCTCGTGGGCTGGCTTTTACTTTTTTTGCCGACCAGATTGCCACATATTGGAAAATACCGGACTTTTCCGATACAGCCACAATAATCATCATACCGATAAGCAACGCCAGCGTATTAAAATCTATTCCGGTCAAAGCCTGCTTTTGAGACAAAATACCGGTTGCAATCATAACACCGGCACCGATCAAGGCAATCACTGCCCGATTGATTTTTTCAGAAAAAATTATCAGATAACAAACCGCAACAATAACAATCGCGGCCAAAGAAGGCGGCATTCCTAAAATCAGGTTTGCGGTCTCTCCTACATTTGCATTGAGCATGAATAATCCCTCTAAATAAACTCACACAGATAGTCCGCACTTTAATCAAAAAAAGGAAAGTGTGATTTTACCTAACCACACTTTTCTTACTATTTTATTAATTAATGATATTCAGCCTTTTCAGTGTCCGCGCCTTCCCGAGCACTTTCATGATAGAGCAGAGATCTGGGCTGTTCGTCCGTCCGGTAATCAATACCCTCAAAACGGTTGCCACATCGGAAACACTGCCCTTATAGGCCTCAAGATTCTTGGAATATTCCTTCGGATTTTTTGCATAACCGTTAGCCAATGCAAAATCTTTTACCTTGGCAAACCACTCATTCTTGTCATCATTCTCATCATAAGTGGCAACAAAAGCTTTAACAATTTCCTGCATATTTTCTAAAGTCTGATTCGGAACCAGCTTGAGAACATCGTCTTTGTTCAAAACAAATTCCTCATCAAAGAAATATTTTATCTCATCCCAAATACCGGAAAAAGTTACATAGTCTTTTCTGACACGGTCGCAGTTGCTGCGCTCTATATCCAGAATCTGCTTGAAATATGCACTGTTGTCATCAAGCCGTTTTTGCATCTTCGGATCATATTTTGCAGCCCATTGATACAAACGGTCATAAAGCTCATCACAACTCAGTGTCGCAATAAACTCTTTGCTGATGTCTTCCAGCTTGACAAAATCCAAAAGCGGACCACTGTTGTTAAGCTTGCTGATTTTAAAATCAAAATCTTTATAAGTCTTATCGGGATTGGCCTTTTTATAGTCTTCAAAATCAGAATTGGCCAGATTCATCAAATAATCGATAACGGCTTCTTTCGGATAACCTTTCTCGCCGTAAAAAGCCACATTAGCTTCAGGATCTTTACGCTTGCTGAGCTTACGGCGCGCACCTTCGTCAAGCTTTTGAATCGGTGCGATATGACCATACTTCGGTGCCTTCCAGCCCATGGCCTCAAACAACTGAATATGCAACGGCAAAGACGATAACCACTCGTCACCGCGCACCACATGTGTTGTCCCCATCAAATGGTCATCAACAATATGGGCAAAGTGATAAGTCGGCAGCCCGTCTGATTTTAAGATAACAATATCTAAATCATTTTCCGGAAAAAAGCGCTTGCCGCGCAAAATATCTTCAACAGCAATTTTATTGATATATTTTCCCGGAGATTTAAAACGAATAACAAACGGCTTTCCGGCATCTAGATTAGCCTTAACCTGCTCTTCGCTCAGATTGCGATCTTTGGCCCACAGTCCGTAATACCCCGGGCGCCCGCCGGCTTTGGTCTGCCGTTCGCGCATGGCCTCGATTTCTTCTTCAGTGCAAAAGCACGGATAAGCCATGCCTTTTTCCAAAAGCTGTTTGACATAAGCCTGATAAATCTCCTTACGTTTGCTTTGAGTGTAAGGCCCGTAAGCGCCGATCTCCTCATTCTCGTTCACCGGTCCCTCGTCAACAACCAGGCCATATTCGCTCAACGAACGAATAATCAAATCCGTTGCGCCTTCAATCTCGCGCTTGGTATCAGTATCTTCAATCCGCAAAATAAATACGCCTTTGCTCTGATGTGCAAAGCGCTCCGAAATCAATGCGGCATAAATCCCGCCGATATGCATAAATCCGGTCGGGCTCGGGGCAATACGAGTCACATACTGGCTGTCGGACAGCTGCCGCGGCGGATATTTTTTTTCAATTTCTTCCGCCGACAAAACATTGTCCCCCATCAGACAATTGATTGTTTCTTTTGATAATGCCATTTTCAACTCTCACAAAAAAACGTTAAACTTACTCGGAATTTATCACAAAAATATAATTAAGCAAGCATTTTTACACCGCCGGAAAACAAGATTTATTTGCAGAAAATTTACTTTTGGCTGCTATATTAACATCATTGTATTTAAGAAAGAAGGACACCATGGATAACGCAATCTGCTTGCACAACGCAACCGTCTTAACCGGATTTTCGGTCATGGAGCATTGCGCGGTTTATATAAAAGACAACAAAATCGCCGATGTTTTTAACGAAAGCCGCTTTCTTCACAAGCAATTCAGTCCCAAGGTCAATATTATAAACGTCAACGGCGCCTACATCGCCCCCGGCTTCATCGACACGCACATTCACGGCATCGGCGGCTGCGGCACGGACGACAATACCGCCGCATCAATTTTGAAAATGTCGGAAATTCTGGCCGCTTACGGTGTCACGTCATTTTTCCCGACAATTTATTCCGGCACCGAAGAGCAGATGACAAAAAGCATAAAAGTCGTTATTAAAGCCATGGGTAAAGAAAAAGGTGCCCGTATTCTGGGCATTCATCTGGAAGGACCGTTCATTTCGGCCGAAAGGCTCGGCGTGCAGTCTGCCGATTCGATAAGTCAGGTAAACCTCAAACTGATGGAAAAACTGTATAAAGCTGCCAAAGGGCATATCATCAGCATGACCGTTGCGCCGGAACTCAAAAACATGCGCGATCTTGCCTTATATTGCATAGAAAAAAACATCAACCTGCAGGCCGGACATACCAACGCCGCTTATAAAAACATGGTCGAAGGCATGCAGGTCCGCATTTTGCATACCACCCACCTGTTTAATGCCATGAGCCGCATTCACCACCGCGACCCCGGCGCCGTCGGCGCTGTCTTTATCCATCCGGAAATCGCCTGTGAACTGATTTGTGACGGTGTTCATGTTGACCCGAACCTGATAAAGCTTCTGGTCAATATCAAACCTCATGACAAGCTTGTTCTGGTAACAGATTCCCTCAAACCGACCAAACAAAAAGCTGACAAACTTTTTGCCAACGGCGAAGAAGTCTATCTTGATAAATGTTTTTATCGCAAATCCGATAACATCATTGCCGGCTCGGCCTTAACTATGATTGACGGTGTTCGCAATCTGGTTTCCTGGGGACTTTCGCATGAACAGGCGATAAAAATGGCTTCTACCAATCCGGCAGCAGTCCATAAAATTGCCGGCAAAGGACAAATTGCCCCCGGCTACGATGCCGATTTAGTTGTTTTTAACGAAGATTTTCATATAATCAAAACCATTATCAATGGTAAAATTTTTCAGGAGAAATAAAATGCGTTTAATCATCCGTCCCGACTACGACACCCTTTCCAACTGGGCAGCCAATTACATTGCTTATAAAATAAACGGCGCCCACCCCACCCCTCAAAAGCCTTTTGTCCTCGGCCTTCCCACCGGTTCAACCCCGCTTGGAACCTACAAAGAGCTGATTAACCTGCACAAACGCGGCAAACTCTCTTTTGAAAACGTTATTACTTTCAACATGGACGAATATATCGGACTGGATGAAAATCATCCGCAAAGCTACCACTACTTTATGTGGGAAAACTTTTTCAAACACATCAATATCAAGCATGAAAATGTTCATATCCTGAACGGCATAACCAAAGACTATGCCAAAGAATGCGCTGATTATGAAGAACAAATCAAAGCCTGCGGCGGCATTGACCTCTTTCTTGGCGGCGTCGGCTCCGACGGACATATCGCTTTTAACGAGCCGGGATCTTCTTTGTCTTCCCGCACAAGAGTCAAAACCCTGACCTCGGAAACAGTCAAGGCCAACTCGCGCTTTTTTGACAATGACATCAGCAAAGTCCCGACCACGGCCCTTACCGTTGGGGTCGGCACCATTACCGACGCGCGCGAAGTAATGATTCTCGCTTCCGGTCAAAATAAAGCCCGCGCATTGCACCACGCTGTTGAAGGCAGCGTCAACCATATGTGGACAGTCAGCATTCTGCAAATGCACCAACATGCGATTATTGTTTGCGACGAAGATGCGACCAAAGAACTGAAAGCAGACACCGTAAAATATTTCAAAGACATTGAAAAAGCCAACTTCAGAAATACAATTTAATATTATCAAATACAAACATCTTTCGCTCTGCCTCCCTCTCGGGAGGCTTTTTTTTTACTTTTCCACCTATACGCTGTTTATTATTGACAAACAGGCCGTCACCCATCATCTTAAAACAATAAATTGCGGACAACAATTTTGGAAAAACAATGAGAATACTGATATATCGAAAAAGTGCCCTCATCGGCACACATGGCGGCATAGAAAAAATCGTCAGCAGCTTTGCCAATGCCTTTGCCGCCCGCGGTCATGAAGTCGTTATTTTGACAAGAGACAAAAGAAAAGGTTCTCTTTTCTTTCCCGTCGCCGCCTCAATCCGCTTGCTCAATCTGCACGACGCGGTGCGGAAAAACTGGGGAATATTCCGCCAAATCGGCTACAAAACGCTCTGTAGCTTCAAAAATGCCGTTGCTCTGCTGCAAAAGTTTTCGTTTTTTGACAGAGAAAAAGCAGTTGCAGACATCATATCTTCGCAAATCAGACGGATTAATCCGGACATCATACTTTCCTGCGGCATTGCCGATAGTGTAGATATTCTGCACGGACAACAAAACAAAATTCCGCTCATTCAAATGTTTCACAGCCTGCCGTCGGTATATTTTCACGCCCAAAAAAAAGTAACCCGCGGCAATACGTCTCAAGCATTGGAAAAAATCTCTCTGGCTCAGGTTTTGCTCCCGTCTTTTGTAAAAAATCTGCAAAAATATTATAACGGAAAAATTACAGTAATCGGTAATCCGGTAGACCAGACCGACAAAAACATCTCTTATGCCGCCAAAGACAAATATAAAATCATTTACATGGCCCGCCTTGATCAACACAAACAGCAAGACTTGCTGATAAGGGCTTTTGCCCTGCTCGCACAGCAATATCCGCAATGGGAAGTCAATCTGTGGGGAAGTGCGGAAAAATCCAAACTGCAGGAACTTCAAAAACTGATTTCAGAACTTAAATTAGAAAAACAAGTCTTTCTGCGCGGCATAACGACAGAAGCGCAAAAAGAACTCCTCAAATCGGACATCTGCGCTTTTCCGTCCGCTTTTGAAGGCTTCAGCCTAGCCTTGTCCGAAGCCATGGCTGTCGGACTCCCCTGTGTCGGCCTGAAAACAGCCAGTTGCGTTAATGAACTGATAGTTGACAATATCAACGGCAGCCTTACCGACGGCACGCCGGAAGACTTTGCCGCCAAACTGAGAATATTGATGGATTCTCCTGAAACCCGTCAACGTTTCGGCCTTGCCGGCAAAGAAATGATGAAGCGGTATAATCCGGAAATCATCTGGAATAAGTGGGAAGAGTTAATCAAAGAAACAATAGAGAAGCATCATGCCTGAAATTTCCGTCATCATGCCGGTTTACAATACCAAAACCCGACACCTGCAGCCGGCTGTCGCCAGTATCTTAAAACAGACTTTTGCCGATTTTGAGCTTTTAATAATCGATGACTGCTCAACCGAAGATATATCCGACCTCATAAAAGATTTTGCTGATCCGCGCATCCGCTTTATAAAAGCCGAAAAAAACGGCGGCGCCGGCCAGGCCCGTAATCTCGGATTATCTCAGGCAAAAGGCAAATACATCGCTTTAATGGATTCTGATGACATTGCCCGTCCCCAACGTTTGCAAATCGAATATGATTATCTTGAACAACACCCGCAAATCGATGTCCTTGGTTCGTATATGCAACGCTTTCCGCAAAAAAAGACTCTAAAAGTACCGCTCAGACATGAAGACATTATCCATGAGAACATTTTTCTCAATTGCGCGCTGAACAACCCGTCTGTCATGTTCCGCCGCAATACCTCAATCTGCTATGAACCAAACCGACGTGTCGCCGAAGACTATGGTGTCTGGCTGGCTCAGGCAGATAAACTGCGCTTTGCAAACTTACCTGAAATCCTGATTGACTACCGTTGGGAAGGCCAAAATATCACCGTTACGCACAACAGCAAACAAAGCCTGTCTACGGCCGAACTTCAAACCTCCAAATGGATTGAAATTGCCCAATCCGGCACCATGCTTCAACCGTTGCTGATAAAATTTGTCTGCAAAGAAACACTCTCGGAAAAAGAAATCGCAAAAGTTGCCGATTTCATAACAACTTTATTGAAGAAAACGGAGAAAAATTCCTACCTAACCAACTCAAAAGCCGAAAAATATCTGCAAAAACTACTCAAACGAATCATCCGCAAAACACCGGACAAAGACTATGCCCGCCGCCTGTGTCGCTCTCCTCTTGCCCGAATGCTGAAACTGCCGTTTTTGTTCAAACTAAAAATAAAACTGAGCAGATAACATTTCTTTTGAAGACATCAAAACGGCGACAATTTTGCCTTTGCCGCCGTTGTTTTTTATTATCTCCGCTTCTTAAGCTTTCATCCGCATTTTAAGCTTGGCAAGATATTTGAAAATACTAAAGTCAGATTTATTACAAATCTCCTCACACCAGAAAAACATATCCCATGGCCGACGGTTTTCCGAAGTCTGATAATACGCATCGCCGACAATCATCTTTTTTTTGGCCCAGTATTCTGCGCTCTTGCTGTAATAATGATTAATCTGTACATCAGCCTTTTTCCGACAGCTCCCCGGCATAAAAAACAAAACGGCATTATCCGGCGCCAGCTTGCCCCAGATTTTGAACCGGCAATAATGCGGAATACGAAAATCCTTAATCCGCTTCGACCAATGCGTATTCAAAAACATTTTGGAACTGGAGATAATGTCGGAACAAACCGTAAACTGCTCAATCAGCGTCTTTGAGCGGTCTTCTTCTGTCACGCCGGCAGACCCGAACATCCGCCAAAAGGCAGAAACCAGAGGATAACGCTCATAATTTTTGAGCCAGTCTGGAATAGATTTCCACTTTATCGGACAAACATATTCATCCAGATCAATAAAGCCGATCCAATTACTCTCACCGCTGTATTTCGCCACACAATCATTATAGGCCGCCCGCTGTCCGTGTTCTACCGGCCAGTCCGTCAGTGTCACAATGCCATCTTTGATATACGGCGCCAAAACCTTTTTATAATTGTCGTCCGAAAAATTATTATACAAATAAAAATGCTCTACACCCGCAGTCAGATGATATTCAATCCACTCCCGCAAATATTTTCCTTCATTTTTAAAAATAGCACAGACGGAAACATAATATTTCTTATCGAATTTCTGCTTCCGATAAAACAACCGGATAAGAAAAAGGTAAAAAATATTCCGAACAACTTTCAAATAACCACTCAGTTTTTTCATCATTTTTCCTTATATATGACAATGCCTGACAAGGTGTAATCCTATTACGGCCATAGTCAGGCTAAAAATTATAATATGTTATTTTTGTTTGATTGTCCTTCTGATCAGCTCATCCCACTGCCCGGCTACAATCTCCGGCGCGTAAGCCTTCATGTCTTCAACGGCATTTTTGCCAAGCCTGATACGCAGGTCTTTGTCCGTCATCAGCAGCCTGAGCTTTTCGGCAAAATCATCAACATCCTTTGCCAGATACCCATTATGCCCGTCCACAATCAGCTCGTTGACCGACGGCGTTTCCTTAAAGCCGACACTGGGCAGTCCAATAGCCATACCATCAGCCAGAGCCAAAGAAAACCCCTCATGCAGGCTGGCAAAAGCGTGAATATCGGCCGTGCGGTAGACTTCCTGAATATTATCGCTAAATCCCATAATATGAATATTCTTCTCTATTCCGTATTTCCGCGCCAGAGCCATCAGCTCTTCATTATAATTCTGATACTTCTGCAACCCCCAGAACTCTATGACCCAGTCCGGAAAATCTTTGGCAATCTTAGCAAAAGCCTCCACAATCAGATGCTGGCGCTTGCCTTCTTTTTCCACCCGCGCCACATAGATAATGCGCTTTTTCTCATTTTCCAAATCAACACGCCCGCTCTCTGGAATTTGTACGACTTCATTCGGCACCGTTGCTACGTTAACCTTGCCAAAATAAGGCGCAATCGTCTTTTCGTAAGACTTCATCAGCACATGAAAAACGCTGACCTGCGCGGCGCACTTTTTATAAATCTTCCATTTTGAACGCTTCTGAAAACGTCCGAGCATAGCCGGCGGATAACAATGCATCATCATCACAATCGGAATATTATGCTTCTGCAAAAATGCCACATTATACAAATCAACTAAGAAATAACAAAAGATAATATCTGGCTTTTCTTGTTCAATAAATTTGTTAAAGCGAAACACCGACGTTCCCAAAACCTCTCTGATCCGACGCCATAAATTCACCAGCAGATTTTCGGTCTTGCCGTTCAGGTTGGTAAACTTAACTCCGTCCGGCAAAACCACACCACTGCCCTGCTTGCGATAAGTATCACAGACGACATGAACCTCATGCCCTTTCAAAACAAGCGAGCTGACGAACTGCCCCAAAAATTTTGTATTCAAAACATTGCGGTCTTTCACCACCATAATCTTCATTTTCTCATTCCTCTTATTTTGGCAACAATTTTTTCAAAAAAAGCCATAAATCTGGGCGATGGCACTGACGTCCAAAAACAAACCGTCAGCTTGTCAATCCCAAGTTCCTCACAAATATTCAGGCGGTGATGCCCTTGAAAAAGCTGATCCCTTGCCCCGAGATTGCGGTTAATCATCACAAAAATCGGCGACTTGTCATCATAACCATTCTGCTTCAAAGACTGATAAAGCGCGTCATAACGCTTATGCCGCTCTTCCAGACTCATAGCCCAGCGCTTGTTGGTCCAGTTATAGGCATTTTCTTCATCACGCACGCCGCGCTTGAGCTTCATTGACAAAACATCCTGTAGCCGCATATGAAAACGCACAATTCCTTCTCGATAAAAATGGCGTTTCAGCGGCTTGAGCAAATTAATAAAAAAACCAAACAGCGGATGATAAGTATAATAAACAAACCGAACAGGATAATATTCCTCACCTGCAGCCTGCGCCTTTTCCAAGGTTTCGGTACCGGAAAACAGCGTTTCTTTTTGCTTTTCCTTACGGCTTCCCGCCATAACCAACGGTTCGCCGCCGGCCGCATATTCTGTATTTTTTTCAAGCAAAAGCAATTCTGCAATCGGCAGCAAATAAGTCTCGGAAGAACAAGCCAGATATTTTTTCATATGATCTCAGGCCTTTTTCGGACGCAACACGCCGGTCTTAATGTTCTTGAAAAGCAGAGCCATCTTGTCCAGCTTTTTCATATCAGGCTGCGGTTTGAAAAGTTTGGTATAAAGATAAAGCGGAAAAGCTGCCGTCAGCATCGGACACTTTTTGATTTTGCGAATATATTTCCAATAAGCCGAAACCGCGCGCACATTGAGTTTTGCCCGAATATCACAATCCAGATGCGAACGGAGTTTGATAAAATCGTAATAAGCCAGAAAGCGATCATGGTCGAGCTGGATTTTATTGCCGGAAAGATTGCCGTCTTCTTTCGGAACCAAAACGACATTTGCAAACATCTTGACAATTCCGTTGGCATAAAAAGCCGCACGCAGCGGAATAGTCTCATCTTGAATAAATACGTCTTCATCGGCACCGCCGGCTTTTTGCAGCACATCACGCTTAATCAACTGCCCCATCCGCGTAAAACGCCCGTCCAACACCGCGCGCAAAGCATCTTTGCGGTAATAATATTTGAAACCGTTTCTCATAAACTCATTCGTCAGTTCTTCTGCCAACTTTCCGGTTTTGGTAAAAGTGCCGTAAACCATATCGGCGTCATATTCTTCTGCCAGCGCGATCATTCTCTCGGTTGAATCAATCGGAAAAATATCGTCAGAATCAAGCATTCTCACATATTTTCCATGCGCCAGAGCAATCCCCTGATTAATCCGGATAGAAATTCCCTGATTCTTAGAATTTCGCACAATCTGCACATTCGGCAACCCTTTGGTCATTTCCTCAATAATCTCTACCGAACGGTCTTGAGATACGTCATCTACAAAAATAAACTCTGGATTTTTCAAACCGCTCTGATTCAACAATGCTTTTAACACTGACGGCAAAAATTTTTCTTTATTATAAACTGTCATCACAAAAGAGACGTCAATATCCGGCATTACAGTCCTCGTAAAAGTTAAAGTTTCGCTTTATCCTATGCCAAAAACCCCGCCTTGGCAAGTCCGAAAACAAAGTTATCAAAAAGGACTGACACCTCAGCCCTTTCTTTTTTATTTAACCTCAATCAATTCATAAGCCCTGCTGCCGAGACCGATTTTTTCGGCATGGCTCAGACAGGCCTCCCAGTTGGTATCAGGATGCAGCAGATAAAATTTATCTTTGCCGCAGCAATGGTCATGGCATTTCTCACTCAACTCGTTATCCGTCATCAATGCCGGCGCGTTAATCACCATATCAGCACAAGCCTGATCCAGTGCCACCGGATCAAAAGAAGCGGCAATTCCCAAATCCGGCACAAAAGCGGCATCATTTCTGTCCCAACAGTCGCATTCCGGTGACACGTTCATAATAAAGCTGATATGAAAGTTCGGCTTGTCTTTCAAAACCGCCTTTGTATATTCGGCAATTTTATAATTCAGCTCTTCGGAAGAATTGTAACCGGACACGACAGCCCCGTTAAACTGACACAAAGCCACACACTGCCCGCAGCCCACACAATTGTCATAATTAATTTCGGCCTTGCGTGTTTGCTTGTTGACATGAACGGCATCATGCGCGCAATGTCTTTCACAAACGCCGCAACCGACACAATTATCTGCATCAATTTTCGGCTGAGCCGTACAGTGCATTTCCAGTTTGCCGGGAACGGCGCCGCCGCCCATGCCGAGATTTTTCAATGTACCGCCGAAGCCGGCCATTTCATGCCCCTTAAAATGCGTCAGAGAAATAATGACATCGGCGTCAACCAAAGCCGTTCCGATTTTCGGTGCCTTACAGTATTCTCCGTTGATTTCAACTTCACGGTAATCTGTCCCTTTTAATCCGTCGGCAATAATCACCTGCGCTTGTGCCGAAATCGGATTAAACCCGTTTTCCATCGCGCTTTGCAAATGGTCAACAGCGTTTGCCCTGCGGCCGGAATACAAAGTGTTGCAATCGGTTAAAAACGGCTTAGCCCCCAAACCGCGCAGAATATTCACAATTTTTGCGGCATAATTCGGACGCAGATAGGCCAGATTTCCAGGCTCCCCAAAGTGAATTTTTATCGCTGCGAACTGGTCTTTGAAATCAATTTTCTCAATACCGGCACGTTTCACCAGACGCTCCAGCTTTCCGAGCAGGCCGCCGTCGCCGCGCGCTCTCAGATTCGTAAAAAAAACTTGTGATTTTTCCATAATGTTAACCTCCGTTATAAACAGAAATTACCCCAAATAATTTATTTTTGCAAAGCTTATTTACAAAAAAACTTTCTGCTATAAAATAACAAAAATTTATTCCGTTTGATAATAAATACCGGAGAAAAAAATGGATTTCAAAACCAATGCCATGCGCATCCTTGACAAACAAAAAATTCCTTACAAACACTACTGCTATGCCGACAAACCGACAACCTGCGGAACCGAAGTCGCTGCCGTCTTAGGCCAAAATCCGGCTCAGGTTTTCAAAACGCTGGTAACGGTAAGCAAATCCAGACAACATTATGTCTTCATGCTTCCGGTAGATAAAGAACTTGATCTGAAAAAAGCGGCGGCCAGCGTTGGCGAAAAAGCCGTAGACATGCTCAAATCCAAAGAACTGCTGCCGCTGACCGGCTATATCCACGGCGGCTGCTCGCCGATTGGCATGAAAAAATTCTTCACCACCACGATTGACAGCTCGGCTCAAAATTTTGAAACCATAATTTACAGCGCCGGCAAAATTGGCTATCAGATAGAAACTTCCCTTGCCGACCTGCAAAAGGTCATTCGTTTTCAGTTGGCCGATATTACGGAATAACAAAAAAAGCAGCCGTTTAAAAATTCCGCTGCCGTAATAGTCCGTTTTCAACTACGAAAGGATTAAAAAAAATCTGGAACTACGATTCAAACAAGGTACGGCAACAGCGGACATTTCAAACAAACCGGCTGCTCTGGACTGGTTATACAAAGCCAATCTGAAAATAATCTGAAATTTTATAAAAAAAATAAGGCAGTGCCTGCAACACTGCCCTTATAACGCTTTTATCTCCTGCAAGCTGCAAAAACATCATATGTCTCAGCATACGCTCCTGTTTTCACATCAGAAAAGCCAAGCAACGAATGAAAAATATTGTCATGAGAGAAGCGTCCGTTCCCGACCAGCCGGCGCAAACAGGCTTCATCAATTTTTTTACTTTGTGCCATACCGCCGGACAACCACAACAGCATTGGTATCTTTTTCTGCTCGTCCGGCGCAATTTTATAAGGAACGCCATGCAGATAAATATTATTCTCTCCCAACGATTCCCCATGGTCGGAAACATACATCATCGCCGTATCATAGGATGGAAATTCTTTCAGAATATCAATCACCGAAGCCAAAACATAATCCGTATACAAAAGCGTATTATCATAAGTATTGACAATCTGCTCTCTGCTGCAGTTTTGCAAATCGGCAGTATCGCAAGACGGCACAAACTTCTTGAAGACATCGGGATAGCGCTTAAAATAAGTCGGCCCGTGGCTGCCCATAGTATGTAAAACAATCACCGTCCGGTCTGCCGCATTCCGGATATGCTCCCGCAATCCCTCCAGCAAGACTTCATCCTGACAATAATCTCCTTTGCAAAAGCCGGATTCTTTATGCTGCAGCATATTTTCCGTTGTCACTCTTTCACACACGCCTTTACAACCGTCGTCATTCTCCCGCCACAAAACCTGATATCCGGCAATCTGCAACAAATCCAGCAGATTTTGTGTATATTTGGCATCAAGCGCATCAAAATTCTTTCTGTTCATATGAGAAAACATACAAGGCAACGACACTGCCGTAGCCGTTCCGCAGGACGAGACATCGCCAAAAATCATAACGCCGCGTTTTTCAAGTTCGGGATTCGTTTTTCTCTCATATCCGTACAAAGAAAAATTTGCCGCCCGCGCCGTCTCTCCGACCACCAAAACCATAACTTGCTTTTTTCCGCCTTTTGACATCAGAACCGGTGCGGAATCAAGCGTCACAAACTTCCGGTTGGCATTGGCCTGCCGCTGATAATGCCGTCCGACCGCATAAATATAACCAAAAGTATTGACCAGCCTGCGAACCTGATTGTTATTGCGCACGAAAGAAACATACTCTTTATAAGAAGAAGCGGCAAATCCGGCCAGAATCAACAATAAAACAAAACTGCGGAACAAACGCGTTTTCAGTTCCTGTCCAAAGGGACGATACTCTATTTTACTTGCAACCACAAGTGCTGCCGGCAAAACGCCTGTCACCAAAACCCAAAGGACAGCCGGCGGTGTCACCAGATCAAGCGCTTCTCTGCTATTGGTCTCAATAATATTCCGGTACATATCGGAATCAATAAAAATGCCGAGTTTAAACATAGCATAATTTACCGCCGCCGAAACAATCAACAACAATGCGGTCAGCGGCTTGGCCAGATACGGTACGATAATCAGATTAAAAAACCAATACAGCGGAATAAACATAAAAAATGGCAAAGACAAAACAAAAACAAACGTTGCGACGTTGCCAACCTCAAGGTGCTGCCATAAAAAACGCCAGAAACTCAGGTTCAAAACCGTTGCAAAATAAACACTCAGCCAAAAAACAAAACGGCCGGAAGAAAAGACGATTTTTTTCATGGAAAAAACTTTCATAAAATTATAAAAAAACAGAATAATGCCGACGGGAAGCGGAATAAGCAGATTGTCATCCAACTTAATCCTGTCTTCAAACAACTCGCAAATTGCTGCCTCGTACAAGCCGACACACTGGTACAAAACAGCCGCTCAAAACTGTTTCTGCCACATCTGATTTTTTTGCAGCCAAAATATATTCCATAACCGGATCAATTGTCAAGAGTATGGCAAAAACAATCAGTGCCATATTTTAGCTGCCCCAAAATAAACATCGGCATTCATAAAAAGCTCAAATAAATGGCCTTTCTTGACAACTGGATTTAATGCTTTTGTTAATATCCGTAAAAATGTTTAATACCATAAAATTCCACCTCGGACAAACTTCGTTTTTCATAGCCTTATGCCCGTAATCTAAAACTCATCTAAAGTACATTGCCAAAAATAAAAAAAATTTATTTGAAACTTCCGACATTTACCGATACACTCTCAGCCAAGGAGACAACAAAATGAAATTGCTTTTAGTAGAAGATGATGCCAAACTCGGCGCCGTTATTCAGAAACTTCTGAATATAGAGGGTTTTCAAACCGACTGGGCGCAAGACGGCAAAGAAGCTCTCGAATTTGTTCGAGACAACCGGCTCAATACTTATGACGTAATTATACTGGACTGGATGCTGCCGGAAATCAGCGGCATTGAAATCTGCAAAATTCTGCGGGGAGATTCCAAATACAATTATCAGGGCGGCATAATTTTCGTCACCGCCAAAGACAGTATGGAAGACTGTATAGCCGGCCTCAATGCAGGTGCCGATGATTATATTGTCAAACCTTTCCAGACCGGAGAACTGATTGCCCGCGTTAATGCCGTCAGCCGCCGTAAGACCAAACCTTTTATTGATGATATCTATACTAAAGAAGCCATCACGCTGGACAATACCCAAAACAGCATATTCTATCAGAACAAAAAACTTAATCTCAGCCGCAAAGAGTTTGACCTTTTCCGCCTGCTTTTCATCAACCACGGCCAAGTCTTGCCGCGCGCCACAATTTTTGACAAAGTCTGGCCCGACAAACTTGATACCGGACCGGCAAGTCTGGATTCACACATCTACTTACTGCGCAAAAAACTCAAAAATTTTGTTCCCTTCGTTAATATCAAATTAATCAAAAACATCGGCTATACCATGGAAATCGGCGACAATGATTGAGAACATAAAAAAGAAACTTGTCCATAAATACACGGTCGTTATTACGGCAATGCTGCTGATAGTGTTCAGCGGCTGCTATTATATGTATCGTCAGATTATTACAAAATCAATCAATGACACTATCACTGACTATCTGCTGGAAGAAGTCTGGGAAGCGCAGGCTTCGCTCAAGATGAATCAAAACGAGCTCCAAATCCGCCAAAACGATGCCGACATCAATGCCATGAATCACTTTACATTCTGGTTTCTCGGAAACAAGCTGATCTCATCGGAAGAAGGCATAAATCAGGATATCTCGCAAAAACTTCAGCAGCGCATGCTTTCAAAAAATTATCAGGAAAATACCGTATATTATGAAAACGTCAAATCCAACAAGGTCAAATGGTATTTCAAGATGATGATGAAAAACCTGTACAACACCGAAGGTCAAATCATCGGAAAAGTCTTTGTACTGGCTAACAACACCCCCATGAAACGCAGCTCCAAACAATACGTTACTTTCATACTGCTGATTATCTCGGCTCTGACTGGACTGGCCTGGCTGGTCGGCAGCTATCTCGCCGGCCGCGCCATCAAACAAATTAACATCATTTTTGACAAACAAAAACGTTTTGTATCCGATGCTTCACACGAACTGCGCACCCCGCTCAGCGTTCTGTTGGCATATGTTGAACTGTTGGAAAAACAAAAAATCGCACCCGATATCACTTCGGAAATGAAAAATGAAATTTTGGGAATGTCCAAACTCACGTCCAATCTTCTGGAACTTGCCCGTTCTGACAATAACCGTCTGCATCTGGAATATCAAAAATTCAATTTAACGGAACAAACCCGCAAGATTATCAATAATTTCAAAACAACGTTTGTGCAAAAAAAACTGTCAGTTACTCTCGACGCTCCGGAAGAATTGGTCATAAACGCCGACAGCGGCTTAATCAAACAATTGCTCTATATCCTGATTGATAACGCAGTCAAATACACACCGGAAAACAAAAGCATCCAAATCAGACTGCGACAGCAAAAAAACAAAAACATTTTATCAGTCCGCGATGAGGGCATTGGCATCACCGAAGCCGATCAACAACATATCTTTGAACGTTTCTACCGTGCCGAAAAATCCCGCAGCCGCAATGTCGGAGGACTTGGTCTGGGGCTTTCGCTGGCCGATATCATTGTCAAAGAACATAAAGGACACATAGAAGTTAAAAGCGCTTCGGGAAAAGGCTCCTGTTTTACCGTCACTCTCCCGCGCTGAACAAAGTTGACTTTTATCTCAGATGCAGATGATGCTTATTCCGAAAAGCACAATTGCAATTCCAACTGATAATTTTTGTGTTTCTCTTCTCCGGCTCCGGTTACTTCTTAGCCAGTTCATAACTTTTGTCAACACGACAACAGATTTCCTCAACCGGAACGAAACCATCAAAAATTATGGTCAGCCAATGCTTCTTGTTCATATGATATCCGTGAAAAAAATGCTCATCATCAACCAGACTTTCTATTTCGCCGCTTTCTGCGCGCAAGTCCAGAATTTCAACCTCATCATCTCCCGATAAACCGAGCTTGTTTTTCCGAATCTGCAAAAAAACCGCATACCATTTGTTATTATCCTGACGGCGTACAATGGCGTTTTCTGAAAATTTCTGCCATAAGAATTCCGGCTCATCATCATATTTCCGTTTAATGTACGCAAGAACTTCCTTGGCCTGCGCAGTTTTAAAAACCTCAAAATAACAGCATTCCTGCGCAATTTTTTTCAAAACTTCCGCCAAAGCCGTTCTGACTTTGCCGACAAAAACCCCTTCTGCCTGCGGAACTTTAACCAACACATAGGGTTCGCCGGTTTCACAATCAAAAACATCGGCAGACAACTTTCCGTCTTTTGTCACAACAACGCAAACCTCAAATCCGGTATTGCCCAAAACAGAAACATAATGATATCCGGTCTCGTCTTTAACAAAACCAAAAGCTTCCAGCTTGAAAAAATCAAAAGACCTGTTTTTAAAAAGCGCATCAATCTCCGACATACATTTTCCGCCTGTTTTTGGTAAGCTTTCGCAAACCGGTAATATCCACACCTTCCGTTTCCAATAACTTTATTTTTTTGTCTGTTCCGCCGGCATATCCGGTCAGACTGCCATCACTCCCGATCACACGGTGACAGGGAATAATAATAGAAATCGGATTATGCCCGACTGCTCCGCCCACTGCCCGAGCCGACATTGTTTTTCTCCCGCTTTGAGCCGCAACTTTCCGTGCAATCTCACCATAAGTCATTGTTTTTCCATACGGAATATCACATAAAATCTTCCAAACAGCCTGCCGGAATTCTCCGCCTTGCGGTGCCAGCGGCAAATCCGAAATTGTCGGCTCTTCTTTCCGAAAATACTCATTCAACCACTCTCCGGTTTTTACAAAAACCGGCAGATTTGCATTTTCTTCACCCTCTTCCGACAACGTTGCCGCATAATATTTTTGCTTTTCAAGCCACAAACCGGTCAGACTTTCTCCATCGCTGGTCATCAGCAGCCGCCCGACCGGCGAATTGTAATAACATAAATAAACCATCACTTCTTTCCTCTGCTGTCCCGTTTTATGATATCAATAAACGGATAACCGACATTTTAACAAATCAAAAAAAAATTTCAATCTGCCTTCACCATCTTCCTGCCAATCCATGCGCGACAAACTTTAATGGATTAATAAAAGACTATTCCTTCGACCCCGCATTTTCCTCAGCCTCACAGACAGCAGAATTATCAACTTCCAAAGTAATATATTCCGGTGGAATGTACCCCTTTGTCAAAACCAACATATAATGTTTAATTGTCGCCCAAGGAGAAATCATTTTATATTCTTCTTTTTCGCATAAATGCCAATCACATGGCTCCAAATCAATATCATCAATATTTTCGATTTTATAAATATTTTCAAAACTTGCATCTTTTAGAGCTGTTTGGCGCAAATCTTTACAATAAACAGCTTTCACAAGATCATCCGCAATAAGTTGAGTAAGATCAAAAGAAATAACATCAGCATGGTGAACGAGATAGTTCAAATATGGATGCGCATAATTTTCTACCGGAGCAATCTCTGTAACTACACAAATTGAAAGCAATCGCCCCTCAAAACTCTGCTCCAAATAAGTCCAAATATTATCATAATTATCAGATTTTGCACTATGTCTATGTGTCCGTAAAATATTTTTACAATGGTCACTATTTTTATCAAACATAGCAAGAGATTTATATCCTTCTTGTTTGATTTTATCATACGCATAAGTATACACATACATCTTCATAAAAATACACCTTTATACATTTCCTTGTTAATATAATACTATTACTTCCCGTATATGTAAACCGGAAATATCACAACAGGTATCATGTGCAGCTTTCATATCTGCCATTTGAATTGATGATACCCGTCTCACTGTTCACAAGCTGATTTTTATAGATTTTACGAAAAAATCCTGTATATTGTATAATATAGAAAGGAATTCCAATGTTAAAAGCCATTTTGATTTTGCCGTTCAATGTTTTGATAAGCATTCCGTTGCTAATTTTATACTTCAGCGGCTTTGAAACCATTGAGATAAAAAATATTTTCCTGTTATTTCTAATGTTTATGCTATTTGTGAGCGGACTAATATTGATGATTTGGACAATGAAGCTCTTCGCCCGAGTTGGCAAAGGCTCTCCTGCTCCATGGAATCCGATAATAAATTAATCACCATCGAACCTTACGCTTATGTCAGAAATCCGATGCTACTTGGCGTATTTTTGTTTTTGGGCGGAGAATGCCTAATGTTTCAAAGCTGGGCATTATTTTATTATTTACTGTTTTTTATCGGAGTTAATCTGGTTTATTTTCCGTTGAGTGAAGAAAAGGGATTGTATAAAAGATACGGCAACGAATATCTGGAATATAAAAGAAATGTCCCAAGATTCTTGCCCAGATTAACTCCATATCAACCTCACAAATAATCTTTTATAAAACGCCCTCACTTTTTACCTTTCAATAACGGCGCCAACTCTTGAACTTGTTTGGGAGAAAAAGCGCTTTTCCTGTCTTTTTCCTCCCAATATTGAGCAGCACCGCCGCGAATAGTCGGTCTAATATGTGGATTATGCGTTAACTCCGTCCCCACCATATAATCATACGCCGTCAAACCTGCCGTATCTTGCAAACTAATGTTCGCGCCCTCTTCCAACAAATACTTCAAAACATCAAACTGGCCTTCCTGTGCGGCATACATTAATGCGCTGCGTTTTCCGTGCCTGATGCACAAACTGTCGTCAGACTTCAAACAAGGCAAATCTAATGTCTGTTTGTTAACATCCGCACCGTTTTCCAACAACACCTTAACACTATCCAAATAACCATATTGCGCTGCAATCATTAAAGGCGTTTTTCCGAACCAATTTGCATAATTAATGTCAAAATCAGCCTCATTTTTTCCCAAACGGATAATTTCTTTCAAATTTTCAGGGTAAGCAATACTAAATTCAAGCAGCTTTTTATAATCCTTTATATCTTTATGAACTTCTTTTATCTCTTTGAAAGGCCGCCCAGCTAACAACATATATTGCAAATTATCTTTTGCAATCACGCCCCAATCATTCATTGAGGGAATCTTTAATGCATATAATGCCGTATTATAAGCTTGTTCCCGAGCTGCGCCAAAATTCTCAACATAATGCTTTGTTAATGCCTCCAACGCTTTTTGATATCCGATACCATAATTTAAAATCTCATTATATTTTGCAAAATTATAATACGACTGCACGGCCCATTCCGTATACGGAAAAATATCCCAGCGCTTTTGCGGCTCTAAATCAAATTTGGGAGAATATTGCAACATCAAAGAATCATTAACCGCTTCTGCCTGATAATAAAACCGAATGGAACCGCCGGATTCCGGTATTCCCTCAAAAAACAATTTATCCATATAATCTTTCAAATTTTTATCATACGAATACTTGTCATACAATTCGCAATCAGAAGCCATAAAACTTTGCGCGCCATGCCCACCGGCAGCACTGTCAAAATACACAACTTTATCATATTTCTGAGCCGTTTCACAGGGAATATACACATCAAAATCGTCATCCCACTTGCGCCAATACGGAATAATATCAAGAAAACATTTTAAATCGGCATAACAAGCTTGATAATCATCTCCGACTTTTCCATTATATTCATTTTTTCTCCAACCGGACTGCCATTTTCCGGTCTCAAAATACTCCGTCAACTCATTATGTCTTTTTTGAGCTGTATCTTTATACAAATCAGAAGCAACTTTTTCCGGTTGATAAATATGCCACAAAACCATCAACTGAAAATCCTGCTCCAAATTCCGGTTTTTAAGACCTTCCAAATATCTAATACTGCCCAAAGGATCGTGTCGGACTGCATATAAAGAAACAAACGTCGTACCGTCCTTAAAAGGATGATAAGGAAATTCTTTAATCAAATCGGCTAAATAAGAAACTTTATAAGAATCATTCAAAGAACTGCCTATTGTCAATTCAATAATACTGTCAAGCCTGGGCAACGCATCATTAACATACTTATTTTCCTTAAGTGTCTTTACTTTTTGCTGATAAGCTTCAAACAAATGATTTTCTTTCAAATACCCGTCAAAATCCGCGGCATACGCATTGCCAATCATCCCCAACCCACAAAACAAACTAAACACTGCTTTCATAATCACATCCTTATAAAAACATCCTTAAAATAGATATTCTCAAACTGAACTGTGCCCGGGAAATTGGACAAATAAAAAAGTCCCGTAGATATAAGTTCAATCTGGAGAGTTAAGCAAATGGCATAGGCGTTGAGCCGGTGTCATTTTGTTTAAGTTCCATTGATAACATTCATTATTATAATAATAAATATAATTTTCAACCAAAGTTTTGACTTCTTCAAAGCTTTGGCAGGATTTAAGATCTATCTCGTCTTTCAAATGGCCGAAAAAGCTTTCAATCGGGGCATTGTCCAAGCAATTTCCTTTTCTTGACATACTTTGAATTATACCTAATGTTTTGAGTTTATTGACATATAAGGGATGAGTATAATGCGTTCCTTGGTCAGAATGCACTATCAATTTTGAACAATCTTTATGTTTTAGTGTTTCTTCCAAACTAATAAATGCTGTTTGCATTGACAAATCTCTGCTCACATTAAAAGCAACGATTTCCTTTGTTGCCAAATCTTTGGTTGCACTTAAATAGGCTCGTTTCCCTTTGTTGTAAAACAAATAACTGATATCGGTTGAATAAACTTTATCAGGTTGATTAACCTTAAAATTTTGTTTTAATAAGTTAGGCGCGGTTCGGTGTTCCAATCCTTTCTTGAAAGCAATATTATAAGGATTCTTCTTGCGAAGCTTTCCCCGCTGTAAAATCTGTTGTTTAGTATGCGGTGAATCGTACTTGTGTCAAACGGTTTTCCCGAAAAGTGGCTGACCAGTCCCCATTCCTTACATTTTTCATCATATCCTTAACTGAATAAAGCCCCATTGAGTATTGTTCAAATAGCGAAAAGACTTTTTATTTGGCCGGAGATACTATTTGGTATGATGAAATAGATAAGGCAATAAAAAAATACCATCCCGAAATTATTGCCGTTAACGGTGCCGATGCCCAGTTTGTAGACAGCGGTTCCGTCATTATGGAGTTGGATGATATTTTAAAGGTGTGCAAAGCCGCGCCGGAAGCCAAAATCATTGTAACGCACTTAGATGCTGCTCCCCATGCCTTAGTTGGCCGCAAAGAAGTTAAGGAGCTTATTGGGGAGCATAAATTATCTGAACAGTTCATTGTTCCCGATGACGGAGAAAGTTGTTTTTTTGAAAGGACAAAATAATAAAATTTTGTTGCATACAAGGTATGTCAAGAAAGGGAAACTGCCTTGACAATGCCCCGATTGAAAGCTTTTTCGGCCATTTGAAAGACGAGATAGACCTTAAATCCTGCCAAAGCTTTGAAG
>CAKQRB010000012.1 GCA_934271195.1 uncultured Alphaproteobacteria bacterium
GGAGAGGGCAGGAGAGGGAAGGAGAGGGAAGGAGAGGGAAGGAGAGGGAAGGAGAGGGAAGGAGAGGGAAGGAGAGGGAAGGAGAGGGAAGGAGATAACCCCCCCTGACGAGAAAATAAAAAAAAGAAAAAGTGAATTCAGAGATAAGGAAAAGGGAGGAACAAGTCCTCCCGATTTTTTATTTTCCAAGTTTTTCCAAAAACTTTATCTGAATATCGGCAATCTGTTTAATCGATTCGATTTCGGCGTATTCGCCTTGGGTGTGCATTCCCTCGCCGGTACCGGAGTGCATAATCACAATAGATCCGCGAACGGCAAAAGCGCGAGAATCCGTCGCCCCGCCGATATGCTCGAATTCCAGCGGCCGCCCCAGAATATTCTCGGCAAATTTCTTATAATCCAGAATATACGGATTACTCTCGTCCATCACCACCGGCGTACTTTCGGATACAATCTTGTATTCCACGCCGTCAACCATGCATTGCGCCAGATTTTTGCGCAGATTCTCCACACTGGAAGTCTCGGTCAGACGAAAATCAAGCAAAGCCTCGGCTTCATTTGAAATTACGTTTGCCACATCGCCGCCGCAGATTTTTGCAAAATGAACCGTATCAACCCATTTGTCTTCCGGCTTCACGCCGTTTAAAGAATAATAAGGATAAGTCTTGCGAATATTGCGCCACGTCTGCATTAACAGCTCATTGGCATCAATTCCTTCCCAGGGAGTCGAACCGTGTGCTTCTTTACCTTTGGCCGTCAGCTTGACAAAGACCGGATTTTTGCACTTGCTGACAATCTTGGTAATGTCGCCGCCGACGTCGTTATCAAGCACGATTTTAGCGTTCAGATTCGGGTGCGCTTCCATAAAGGCATGAGTGCTGGCGCTGCCTTTTTCCTCATCGGTAGAAAGGATAACGCCGAATTTGATATTAAGCTTGTTTTTCAACACATATTCCAAAGAGTTGAGCGCCACTGCGGCAAAAGACTTCATGTCAAGCGAGCCGCGGCCATAAAGTTTTCCGTCTGCAATTTTCGGCTCAAACATGTCATCACCGGCCGGAACCACGTCCAAATGCCCAAGGCAAAGCACGTCAAAACCATTTGTTTCGGCATTGGAGAGAAATAAGACCGGCGAGGTTGTCGGATATTCAAAAATCCCGCCTTTGACAGGGTAGTCCTTAAACAGGTTTTTGCAGTATTCCAAACATTTTTTTATTTCGTTGCTATTTCCTGTTTCGGTGCGAAAACGCATCAAATTCTGTGTTGTCTGAATAATGTCCATTTATTTTTTCCTTAATAAAATTTTTTACGTTTTATTCATTATATTTAGTCATAATATCTACAAATAAAATAACAAATGATTAAAACGAGAGGATAAAATGAAAGCAGTGATTTTTGCTTTTCTGGCTCTGATGATGAACCTCATGCCGCTGTCTGCTCAGGCCGCTGATGACGATACCGAAAAAGGGTTGAAGCTTCCACGCTTTGTATCGTTGCGCTCCGAGCTGGTGAATGCTCGTTCCGGCCCTGGCAGCAGATATCCGATCGAATGGGTCTATATGCAGAAGCGCGCGCCGGTAGAGATTATTGCCGAATTTGAGCTTTGGCGCAAAATCAAAGATTGGCAGGGTTCGGAATCTTGGGTGCATAAGGCCATGCTGACCGGCAAAAGAACGGTAAAAGTTTCTACCGCCGGAGAAAATAACATTTACGCCAAGCCGGATTACAAATCGCGGATTATAGCCAGAGTTGAAAACGAGGTTGTCGGCGAAGTCATAAAATGTCCGGCGGATTCGGGATTTTGCCACGTGCGCTTTGACAGTATTGACGGCTGGATGAGCCGACAGAATTTATATGGCATCTATCCTAAAGAAGTAATTGAATAAGCTTTATGTGCGGGCTCTGTCGAACAGAGCCTTTTCTTTTATTAAAAAATCGCGGAATTGCTTGACTTTAGAGATTAAAAAACCTAAATAAGGATTATCGTAAAACCAAATATTTTTTAGTGCGGAAAAATGACTGAACAAGATTACTACGAACTGCTGGAAGTCAGCAAAACGGCCAGTGGTGAAGAGATAAAAAAAGCCTACCGGAAAATGGCCATGAAATATCATCCGGACAGAAACCCCGGTAATAAAGAAGCCGAAACCAAGTTTAAAGAAATTAACGAGGCTTACGAAGTCTTAAAAGACGAGCAAAAACGCGCGGCTTACGATCGTTATGGACATCAGGCCTTTGCACAGGGCGGCATGGGCGGCGGCAATCCGTTCGGCGGTTTTGAGTTCAACTTTGGCGCCGGCGGATTCTCCGATGTCTTTTCAGACATTTTCTCTGAATTTATGGGCGGCGGACGCCGTGGCGCGGACAACGGGAACTATGCCGAACACGGGGCAGATTTGCGCTATAATCTTGAAATCAGTCTGGAAGAAGCTTTTTCCGGTGTGGAAAAAGAAATCAAAATTCCGACTACGGAAGTTTGTGAAGACTGCCACGGACACGGTACGGCCGACGGTAAAGAACCGGAAGTCTGCCCGATGTGTCATGGCAGCGGCAAAATCCGCAAAACTCAGGGCGGCTTTTTTATTGTGGAATCAACTTGCCCCAAATGTAAAGGAACCGGCCGAATTATTAAAGAAGCCTGTAAAAAATGCGGCGGTCAGGGCGTCAAACCTAAAGAAAAAATGCTCAAAATCAAAATTCCTGCCGGTATTGAAGACGGTACTCGCATGCGTATCGGCGGAGAAGGGCAGGCCGGCCTGCGCGGCGGTTCAAACGGCGATTTGTATGTCTTTATTATGGTCAAAGAGCATAAGCTTTATGAGCGTGAAGGCGCTAATCTTTATGCCCGTATTCCAATCTCCATGGTCTGCGCGGCTCTGGGCGGAAAAATCGAAATCCCTTCGATTGACGGCGAAAAAATCGAGCTGAGCATTACCGCCGGTACCCAGAATGATCAGGTCTATAAGATTAAAAATGAAGGCATGACGATTATTCGGTCTCAGCGCCGCGGCGATTTGTTTGTAAAAATGCGGGTAGAAACACCGGTCAACCTGACTGCCAAACAAAAAGAACTTTTGGAAGCTTTCCGCGCTGAGAGCAAAGACGATAATTGCCAGCCGGAAGCCAAAGGCTTTTTTGACAAAATAAAAGACTTGTTCAAGTCCGTTGCCTGATAAAAAAGCTATTCGCCGTCAAGTATGTGATAAAGTTTGTTTATGGCTTTCTTTGAAGATCTTGTCATATAACATTTAACGTCGGCTTGCGATAATGATATGCCTGAACTGACTGTGCCGGATCAATTTGTTGACCGATGAGCTTCTTTGTCAGATGATAAGCAAAAGTCGATTTTCCCGCTCCGAGCATTCCAATAATCAATAATTTCATTTGGTTCTCTTCATTTTTGCAATATTTTAGGGTGTCTTGACAAAAAGGAAAAATCTCAAAATTTGACAAAATAGGTGTTGCATATGTCAGTATTTAATGATATTATTTAGATATAATAAAACTTAAGGAGAAGTCTGATGACAACAGAATATAAAGAATATAGAGTATTTGAAAGTGATTTTGGAGCCTCGACATCGCTTGCCGTAAAAATTGAAGACGGTAAAATAACTGAAAGTCTGGATACCTCATCTTATGAAACAAATTATGCCTGGGACGGTGGTTTTGAAGATGGTATGCTGAACGGAAAAACTAAAGAAGAAGCCGAAGAGATAATGGACCATTGGTTCGATGATTTTGAAGATGAATATCGTACCCCACGCATTCAGGAACATATTCTGGATGCCAGAGACTGGACCAAAATCAAAGCCCAGCGCTTGAAAGAAGAAAAAATTCGCGACAGTATTGAAAAAGGCATATTAAAAAGCAATGAACATTGCAAAGCCAGACGAGAACATAAGGACGCACTTGCCGAAAAAGAAAAGCTACTGAAAAAAGCGGAGAGAAAAGCTTGGATGAAACTCTCTTCTGCTGAGAAAGAATCTTCATCAAAAGCAGAAGTAAAAGATAAAGCGCGGTTTGAAGC
>CAKQRB010000013.1 GCA_934271195.1 uncultured Alphaproteobacteria bacterium
AGGATAAGCTGCCCACATCCTACATTGCCTTATTCCGCGGTATGCTGGCCGATCTGCCGGAAAACCGTTGGGATTATTTACAATGTTACAATTTCATGGAAGGCAAAAACAATACCTTCATTACCCACGGCAGCATAGAAAACTCCAAACGCGCCTTGACTATTAACGGAGAAAAACATTATACCAATGCCGCTGCCGCAATGGCGCTGCAAAATTCTGTAACCGAAGCCAAAGAGCTGATTGCTTCGGGCAAACTTCAAGATTGGATAAAAAGCGGTCTGGAAGATGAAAAACTTTACAATCAGGTAGAAAAAATCATTGCTCAGGATAAAGACAAGACTCCGTTCAGCATTATGCTGAGCAAGATCTGTATTTTGATTAACCCTGCGGCTCCAATTCGTCTGGGTGATATTTCCGTTTTTCCGGATGGCGCGCCCAAAGCCATATTCTACGGACTGAAAAACCGTTACGATATGAAAATTTATAACGATCTTTTCAGCTATGACCTTATCAAATTTTGGTATTTGGAACAAAGCAACGCCCGCTCGCCTGCCAATGCCGGAGAATTTAAGGTTTACATCAACCGGCAGGATTATGGTTACGGCATTGAACGTATTATGTACGATTTCGACAATGATCTTTCCTGCACCAGCCCGCTGCTCGGCAATGAACTGGCAATTTCGCTGACCCAGATTGTCAAAGCTCTGGATAACACCTATGCCGTTTCCAAACCGTCCGGTCTGCCGATAGACAAGACAATCATCGCCTATCTGCGCTGCAAAATGGGCAAAAAAATAGACGGGATCATTATTGACATGAACTCCAAACTGGAACACATCCAAATCAGCGCCGTTCTGCGCTTATATACCAGTATCCAAAGCAAATACGGTCCGGCACAACTTCCTCACCTTTGTCAGTGGATGATAAACATTTGCAAGCCGCTGATAAAACAGTATCGCAACCTCAAATACCAAAAGTTTTTGGAAAGAGAAGTCATTAAAGTTGCCAAAGGCGGCAAACTCATGGAAATCCACCGGATATTGGAAGATCCGGAAGCCAAAGACAACGATAAAAAACAATTCAACCGCGCCGTTTCGGAAATTAATATGCTGCTTTCGGCCAAAAGTCGGATTCTAACCAGAGGAACGCGTCAGGATGAAGAAGCCAAAGAACTTGCCTTAAAATTCGCCGTCATACTGTCCATCTTTGTGATGATTGCTTCTTTTGTCATTAACCTCATTTTCTGGATATTAAACTGATGAAAATAAAAAAGAAAAGCGATTTAAATAAAAAAATGCCGATGCCGGCCGCCAAAAGAACCAAACGATGGATACTTATCACGCTTCTGCTGATAACCGTCATCATGATGCTGCCGTTTACAATCATTTTGCTCATCGGATTGTTGCCGACAATCACTTTGCTGATTACCGACCCAAAAGACTCTCCCAAACTGGTAACAATCGGTTGTTTTAACATGGCCGGCGTTTTTATCTACCTGCTTCATGTTATCAATCACTATTCCATGGACGGCGCCATTGATATTGTGCGCGATGTCTTTAACCTGATAATTATGCTGGGCTCTGCCGGCATTGGCCTGATACTATATTGCGAACTGCCTAATCTGTTTATTTTCTTTGCTAAAATATCCGCCGGCAAAAGGATGAACGTTATAGATAAAAAACTAGCCGATATGGCTGAAGAATGGGGGCAGGAAGTTATCAACGAACAATCTAAAAACATCAAATAAAAACTATTTGCCCCATATCGACACCTCATGGGGCCTTATTTTCCGTTATTCTCCCACTCTTTTTTCTCATTTTATTTTTTGACCATTCTTCCTTTCCCCCAGCCTCTTCCACCTTACGCTTTACCCCTTCAAACTATTTCCCTTTATTTTACTTTCTCCTCTCTGCCCATACTTTCTTTCTCCATTCCTCCCCTTTTTTCTTTTTTCCCCTTCTCTCCTCCACTTCCTCTTATTTTTCCATCATCCCCTTTTCATTCAAAGTACTTTTTCAACCACAAACCTCGCCATAGCAACGCGATCCTCTGGGCACATTGCCTGCGGTTGATGCCTCACCGCCGGGTGTGGCACGGGACTTGCATATCAACCTGCAAGAATAATTAAAACCTGTTGGGGAAATTGACATGAACACCGGTTCGCTGAAAAAATTATCTGCTTTTTTGATTGCTGGCTGCCTGTTTTCGGCATTTTACGCAGTTTCGCCGGTCTATGGCGTTTCACGGATTAAAGACATTGCCGATTTTGAAGGCGTACGCGACAACCAGCTTGTCGGTTACGGTCTGGTGGTCGGTTTAAACGGCACCGGCGACAACATCAAGTCCGTTGATTTTACCAAAGAGAGCCTGATTTCCATGCTTGACCAGATTGGCATTAACGCCCGCGGTGGACAAATTAAAGCCAAAAACGTAGCCGCCGTCATGGTCACCGCCAATCTGCCGGCATTTGCCCGTCAGGGAAGCCGGATTGACGTTATGGTCAGCGCCATCGGCGACGCCAAAAATCTGCAGGGCGGCACCTTGCTTGCCACCCCGCTGGTCGGCGCCAACGGCGAGGTCTATGCTCTGGCTCAGGGACAGGTAGCCGTTAATGCCGTCAGTGCCCGTGGTGCCACGGAAAGCGTTAACAAAGGCGTTCCGACATCAGGACGGATTGCCAACGGCGCCATTGTCGAAAACGAAATTCCTTTTGCCTTAAACAGCTTGGATTCGATTCAGATTGCCCTGCGTAATCCGGACTTTACGACCTCTCGCCGCGTAGCAGATGCAATTAATGCTCAGCTTGGCACCAACATTGCCAATTCCGTTGATCCGGCCACCATTACGCTTGAAATTCCGGAAGAATACGCCGACAAGGTTGTTGATTTGATGACAAAAGTCGAGCAAATCCGCGTTGAACCTGATCAGCTGGCCAAAGTTGTCATTGATGAAAACTCCGGCATTATTGTCATCGGCAAAGACGTCAAAATCAATCGTCTGGCCATTGCTCAGGGCAACTTGACAATCCGGATTACCGAAATTCCGTTTGTGTCCCAGCCGCTGCCGTTTTCCAACGGCGAAACCGTTGTCGGCGTAAATACCGCCATTGACATCAACGAGAGCGCGGACAGCAAACTCAGTATTTTAGAAACTGGGGTTAACCTCCAAGAACTGGTTAACGGCCTTAATGCCCTAGGTGTAACCCCGCGAGATTTAATCAGTATTCTGCAGGCCGTCAAAGCCAGCGGTGCGCTGCAAGCCGACATTGAGGTGATTTAAGATGAACTTGACGAGTGTAAACAGTATGACAGCAATGATGCCGCAAGGAATGAGCCTGTCGCAGACTGATAAGGCAAAAATTGCCGGTACGGCGGAAGATTTTGAAGCCTTCTTCATCTCCAGAATGATGGAATCAATGTACGAAGGCGTTTCAACCGACGGCATGTTCGGCGGCGGCAACGCCGAAAGAATGTACCGTTCGCTGCTGTTGAACGAATATGGCAAACAAATGGCCAAAACCGGTACTGTCGGCGTTAAAGACGACATTATGCGTTCAATTATCGAGATGCAGGAAATGCAGTCTCAGGGATATACAGAAGGAAAATAACCATGGAAAACATGACTGATAAAGACATTCTGCAAAACAAAGTCAAAGACTTTTGCGAGATTATCGGCAGTTTTTCCGAGCTGCTGAAAGTCGAAAACATGGCTCTTGAAGCTTATGACATTAAGAAAGTGTCCGAACTTTACGAGCAAAAAGTGCAGTTAGTAACGGCTTATCGCAACATGACGGCGTTTTTTATCAAAAATCAGGAACACCTGAAAGACATTGAACCAGAAGCGCGCGCAACACTCAAAGTCTCGGCAACCAGCCTAGACGCACTGCTGAAAGATAATGAACAATTATTAAAAGCCAAAATGCAAACCAACAAAATGGTAATGGATACGGTGGTCAATCTGGTAAAAATGAACAACAATACCAATTCCACCTCTTACGGCAGTCAGGGAAAGTACTCGCCTCTGGACAACAACAGCAATGCCTTATCTATAAACAGGACTTTATAGGAGAAAAGACATGGGGTTTATTGCAGGATTACAAACATCGTTGAGCGGGATGAAAGTTGCGCAGTCGCAGCTTGAAGTCATCAGCCGCAACGTTGCCAATGCCGACACGGTGGGATATTCACGCAAAATCGGCAATCAGAAGAATCTGGTACTGGACGGATCCAGCATCGGCGTAACTTTTAACGGCACAACCAGAGCCTTTGACGAAGGCCTGCTGAAAAGCTATTTGTCTTCCAACACCTCTTCCGGTGCGCTGAACGCAAAAACAACCTATTTTGCCAAAGCGGAAATCCTGCTCGGCACGCCGCAAAGCGACAACTCGATCGCCGCCAACGTTTCCAATTTGCAAAAATACTTTGACACTTTTGCCTCGGACGTTACATCTTCGGCCGGACGCTATAGCCTTTTGACCGCCGCCGACACGGTAACCTCCCGCCTGAACTCGATTTCTTCCGAAATTCAGAAACTGCGCGGCGATACCGATATGGAAATCCGCGATAGCGTGGAATCAATAAATAAACTGCTTGACCAGTTGGATGAACTGAATGACAAGATTGTCAAATACAATGTCTTGGGCTACGATGGCACGGCAGATCTGGAAGACCAACGCGATGCTGCTTTACGTGAATTGAGCGAATACATTGACATCACCTATTTCAAACGCGACAACGGCGCCATTGTTATCCAGACCTCCGGCGGCGAGACTCTGCTAGACAAAGACCCGCACTATCTCTCGCACAACGCAATTGCTCAAGCCAGCGCATCCACGACCTACGCCGGCGGCTCAATTGACGGCATTTATCTGGACGGTGAAGATATAACATCCCAAATCCGCGGCGGCAAAATCAAAGGCCTTATTGAAGTCCGCGATGAAAGCCTGCCCTCGCTGCAATCGCAGCTTGACGAACTGGCCGGCGTTCTGAAAAAGCAGATTAACAACGTGCACAATCAGGGAACGGCCTACCCGAATACGCCGTCAAACCTCACAGGCACCAGAGAATTTATTGACATAGCCAACCAGAGAATCCGACTTGATCAGGGCGACGTGCGTTTCATTATCTTTGATCAGGAAGGCAATCAGGTTGCAACCGATACGTTACGCGGCCAGATTAACTTTACCGAAGGCACGCTTGATGAAATGGCAACCCAAATTCAAAACTGGCTGAACGATGCCGACGGCGGCAATCTTCCGCAGGCAACCGTCAGTTTTGACAACAAAGGCCAGCTGGTTATAGATACCGGTGACAGCAACTATTCTATCAGCATTATGGATGAAGCGCTTTCAACACCTGGCAGCACCCAACAGAATGCCGTTATCAGTTTTGATGGCAATGCTGACGGCCTTTACGACCGCACTTTTGAAGGCTTTTCAAGCTTCTTCGGACTGAATGACTTTTTTGACAGCAACAGTAATGATTCGATTTACGACTCAAAAGTCATGAGCAAAAATGCCAATCTGGGCGTAAAAAACACAATCACCCTCAGCTTTTCCGACCAGAATCACGGTCTGAACTTCGGAAACATTGAGATATATCCGAACGATTCATTGCAATCGATTGTTAACAAGATTAACTCTAATCCTGACATCAACGAAAACATTCGAGCATCGCTGATACCAAACGGCGACGGCTTTATGCTCCGGATTGAAGACGTAACCGGCAATCAGCTTGAGATCAGCGAGACAACCGTTCCGCAAAGCGGTTTTATTGAAAGAATCGGACTGAGCGTTTCCAATTGCGGGATGGCCGGTTCGTTGAGCGTGCGTAAAGACCTGAAAGTCAGTCCGGAGCAAATTGCCGGAGGAACGCCGGAATTTAATCCGACTTCCGGAAAATATGAGCAAAATCCGGCAACCAACAACATTGCCAACGCCCTGTCAAAAGTCTTCTCCGACACGCAGACTTTTGCCCAGTCCGGATCAATTGCCAAAACAGACACAACCCTAGCCAACTATGCCTCAACCTTTGTCGGCAACATTGCCTCTCAGGCATCGAGTTACGACGAAGCCCTGACATACCAGCAGACGCTAACATCTTCCATTGCCACCAAAGAAGCCAAAATCAGCGGCGTTGACATTGATCAGGAGCTTTCTCAGATGATTATTTTTCAGCAGACCTACGCAGCCTGCGCCAAAGCATTTACGGCATCCAAAGAAATTATGGATATGCTGTTAAATATTGTATAAAAGGAGTTTGTATCATGACCAGAGTTCCTACTTATTCGACTTATATGAATATGATTAACCAGTCCTCCAACATTCGGGACAAGCTGAATTTATATTCTTTTCAGGCCTCTACCGGATTAAAATCTCCGACCTACGCCGGATACGGAATGTCGGCATACAACATTGTTAGTCTGGAAGCCTCGCTGAACGTGACGCAGAACTTTATAAATACAAACGATATTCTCAATGTGGAAGTTAAGGTCCAGAACACGTCAACCACGGCCATTCGGGATTTGATTAACGACTTCAAATCTCAGTTGCTTAATTTCAGCGGTATGGACTTAAACAGGATCAACCCCGACATCACCGGCGGAGAACTGACTTTCACCAGCGGCACACCGTCTGACTACGTCGGCAAAACTCTGACGATTAACGGCACAACTTACACCTTTGTCGATGACGACCCGCAATACGCCGGCGTTGAACATCCGATCAACCTGCAAACCGTCATTGACGACGCCGGAAACCACACCGCGGAAGAAAACGCCGCCGCAGTCATGAATGCCATGAAAACCCAGATGGAAGCTGATGGTACTTGGAGTCCGGATTTTACGATTGATACGGAAAAAAACAAATTCGAATTCCCGCTTTATACTATCAACGGCACCTCTACCCTTTTGAACACCAACAGTATAAAAATGGGTGAAGAACATAAAATGAACGGCGACCAGTATCAGACCATGCAGCAGTTGCAGCAATCGGCTTTTACCACAATGAAAGCCATGGTTGACAGCCTGAACACTTTTGCTAACGGCAAATATGTGTTCGGAGGCGGTGTTTCGTCTAAAGCGCCGGTTAACTTTCCGTTCCAAACGCTGGAAGAATTTCAGGCTTACTATAACGGTTCCAGCGTCAAATACCCGAGCAACGCCGCCGCACAGCTTTCCGGCTGGAACGTAAACGGCACACAAACCGGAAGTATCACGCTGGAAAGAGATGACGCCCTGAGCGATCGAGCCACAATCACGGCAAACGGCGGAAGCTTTTTGACAACAAAAGTCACTGCCGGCGCTGAAGCCACCGGCAACTTGTCTTTTGATGCGGACAACAACACAATCAAAGCCTCTCAGTACGGCGCATTTAACAGCCTCAGTGCCGGAGATACGCTCGTTATTGGCGGAACAGATGCAGGACAGAATGCCAAGGCTTATGTCATCAAATCCATTTCGGCAGACGGAAAAACAATCACCGTCGAAGATACCAACGGCGGCATTGCCGAAGACATGGAACTTGCCAATGGCGGCGACCTGACATTCAGTTCTTCTTTTCCGGTCGGTTCAGTTGTTAATATGGAT
This sequence comes from uncultured Alphaproteobacteria bacterium, assembly GCA_934271195.1. Taxonomy (GTDB): domain Bacteria; phylum Pseudomonadota; class Alphaproteobacteria; order RF32; family CAG-239; genus MGBC133411. The sequence goes on from CAKQRB010000013.1 coordinate 7,585, forward strand.
GGTTTTGGCACCAATGTTTCGCCGCAGGTTCAGATAACCGGCATCAGCGATGACGGCACGCAATTGTACGTAACGGTTGACACCAGCCGCTTTCCGGCCAACGGCGCTGCCCAGACTTTTCCGGCCGACGGCAAATGGAGCATGACCAGTGAATCTTATTATCAGGGCGGCAACCTCAGTTCCGAACAGCGGATTTCTGAAAACCAGTCCATCACAATGGATATCACCGCAGCTGATCCGGCCTTTGAAAAACTATTTCGGGCACTTGGCGAGATTGCGCAGGGCAATTTAACGACAGCGCTTGATCCGACCATGAATTTTGACGGCACCATTGACTTTGACAACACGGCTGAGCGGGTAGAAAACGCTTTGACACTAATTAGTAAAGGGCTTTTCAACGGCGGTAAATCTTCCTCCCAATCCAATGGCGACTTGTACACAATACAAGCAAAAATAGACTCGCATCTGGTTATATTAAATCAGACAGCCGAAAACCAGAAAATTGTTAAAACCAATCTGGAAAACAGTATTACCTCACTGAAATCTGTTGACAAAGATGAAGCCGCTACTTTGGCTATGCTGGCATCATACAATTTGCAGGCATCTTATGCCGTAATGCAAATGGCAATGTCAACCACAATTCTGGACTATCTCTAAAAAGCCTGCGCGGCGGGTATGGTCCGAAGACCGCGCCCGTCGCACCCAGCGGGTGAGGCATCTGCTTGCATAGTGCTCCAGAG
>CAKQRB010000014.1 GCA_934271195.1 uncultured Alphaproteobacteria bacterium
CGGTCCGCCGGTCAGTGAAAACTTGTTTTGAACATAGGGAATGTTATCTTTTTCAAAAGCTTCAAACAGTTTGTCGACGCCGCCGATTCCCTGATCAATCATAACCATGGCAAAAACCGTGATAAGCGATAAGAAGGCATAAGTCGCAGCGGCGCTGATGATGATTGAAAAACAAACGCTGACTTTGTTTTTGGTAATGTCAAACGGCCACAGCCCGATGACGATCGGCAAAGCCAGAATGGCAAATCCGATTTTGAAGCAGATGTCCAGAAGATAATAGCTGACAAACATAACCAAAAGCAAGCCGACAAACCAGATAACGGCACCGCATAACCAGAGCCAGATGTCGGGAATTTCCAGCCAGACGATTTTAAAACCGGCGCTCCAAGAAAAACAAGTCAGCCCGTTGCCTAAAACCATGTTGATGGCCGCGCGCCGACTGATTCCTTCCGTAAAAGTCATAATCTTGTTCAATACGTCGGCGGAAATAATGTCGCTCGGACCGTTATAAACATAAGTCGGCTCGTCCTCTGTCGGCGACGGCAGGCCGGAATCCAAAAAGGTGTTGGCAAAATCGGCGCCGGTTGCCAAAACCGGATTAATTACCAGATTGACCAAAACCGAAATGCCCGATGTAATAAACATATAAGCAACAATAACCTTAAAAGTAAATTTTCCGAGTCCATTGACGATTGACGGCGCTTCCGGATCGGTCAGCGAAGACACCTGCTTGATAATGGTAAAGGGAACCCAGAGCATTGTGCCGATAAGCAACAGCTTCACACCGGCTTCTTTGACAATATAATAACTCTGTGAGCAGGCTGTCATAAAGCTCTCCAGCAACACTTTCATGGTCATGCAGGCAAAACACATGCTGTATCTTTCGGCCAGCGTATCTTGTTTCGGGCAATAAACGTTGGGTTTGAAAAACGCTGCATATACTTTGTCTTTAAACCAGCGGATTCCCTTGTCAAATACTTCTCCGATGATATTGTCTGCTCTTGCCTCATTAAAAAAGTTGCAGTCCAGAAAAACAATGGCAATAATAACCGCGGCCATAATGAACATACGGCAGAAAAGCTGGGTCTGGAATTTGGAACAACCTGTAGTCATCAGTTCCTCCTCCCCGCCCAGCGGTTGATTGTTTCGGCAATCTCCGCCTTCTTTTCCATCGCCTTGCCAAAGGCAGAATTGTTGTAGCGCTCTTTGGCTCTCATCACCATGCCGATTTTAGACAGCCCTTTGGTCAAGCCGCCGGTTGCGATGTGAACGCACATCATGGCCACGCCTTTGAGTTTTTCCTGAAACTTGGAGTCGACTGAACCGCCGATTAAACCGGTTGTGACTTCCTTGGCGACTTTTATCGTTCCGACGACCAAAAAGGCAATCAGCAGCAGGGCAATCATCACAGACGTAAACTCGCCAAGCTGCACTTCCGGATCATCAGGATTAAAAATAGCAGGATTTTGCTTGATAATCTGTACAATTGCCATCAGCGCCATGGCAATCATGATTGCAATCGCCATCATAAAGGCCGAAGACGTCAGAATAGTCTTAAAACCGTATTTTGCCCAGCCGTCCTTAAATGGATAGACCATTACCAGAATAGGCAGCATAATCACGATAACGGCAAATTTGAAAATATTGTCAACCAGATAAAAGACAAAAGAAACCTTGATAATGGTAAAACAAATCACCAGAATCAGAGCATTCAAGGAAGGCATAAAGCCTGGCGCCTGAAAAACGCGAAAAGCAATATTATAACCGAGCGTTAGTCTTTCATTGACAGAACATATCATACATTGCATCATTGTCAGAGTTGAGTTGGGAAAGCCTGATAAGGTCGCGTCGCGGCTGCCTTCAAACTGGCACATCACGTTTTTTTCAATATCAAATCCCCAGCCAAGAACCTCAAGCTGTTTTTCGGTATCTCCACCGGCCGCTTCGCTGAGAATCTTTGCTCCCAGTTCAAGAAAAGCATTGTATATCGGAAAGATAAAAGTGTTAATCAGATAGAGCATATTTGTCGTAGAAGAGGCAATCAGTCCGCAAAAGAAGCATACAAATAATTTGCGCAAAACATCATTCCATAATTGTCCGGCATTTTCTTCTGCAACCGAGCCGCTGAATTTGAGCAAGCGAAAAGCAAACCAGATGGCAAAACCTACCATAACCACCGCCATGGCGCCTTGCGTAATCTTTTCATACATGCCCATGGCGATTTCGCCCATGGTATTGTAAAGGTCTTCGATAATGCTTTCCTGCCAGCAGCCTTTCATTTGCTCGGCTTCGGCTTCAGGATTATCGTTCTGCTCGACCAGTCCGTCTTTGGAACAAGAAGACAACATCAGGGCAACCGGTAATAAAATTACCAGTATCCTGAGCATCTTCAATATGTTCCGGCCAAGCTTCATGTCCTATCCTTTCTTGTTTGGCCCGTTGTTTGTTCCGATGTTGCCGCGACTGCGCATTATCTGAATGTCCTGCTCCTGCTGTCTTAATTTTTTCTCGATCTTTTCGCCTTTTTCTTTAAGGGCGGAACGTTCGGTTTGTACTGTCTGCATATCTCTCTTCAGTTGTTCCAGATTATTTTGCAGCGATTTCATCTTATCGGAATCGTTGCTATTATTATTGTCCGGTTTTTTGCCGCCACTAGCGTTCATATGGTTGATTTCATTCTGTACTTTTTGCATATCGTTTTGGATTTTAGCCTGCTTTTGCGCCGCTTCTTCATCAGCTTTTTTGGTTTCTTCGTACAGGCGTTTTTGCTCTTCCGCGGCTTGCATGGCTTTTTGAACCTCCTCGTCATAATTGCCGTTGCTGCTGCCATCTGCGGCTTCGGGATTCACGCTGTTAAGTGTTGAGTCGCCGTTATCGGCTCCGCCGACATTTTCCGGATTCGATCCCGTATTCTCCGGTCGTGGCTGAGCCTCTAAAACTCTGTCCATTTCTGCGGTAATTCGTCCCAGATTATTTGCCGAAGCTTCTGCCGCCGCTTTCGCTGCGTCAAAACTGTCGCCGTTTCCTGCCGCATAAGCCGCGGCTTTCTGGCTGCTGACATGGAATGAAACCGCCTGACTGTTCATGTTTTGCCGTGAAGCCGTTGCCGTAGCTTCAGCCGCGGCTTTTTGACTGTGCAAAGCCTCAAATTTGCTTTGTGCCTGCTGCAGCGCTGCTTGTGCTGCACCCTCCTGCAGAGTCCCTTTTGCTTGTTCCAGAGCGGCTATGGCCATACCGACTTCCTGCTGTGCCTGCGCGGTTTTTTCTGCAATATCGTTATAAATGGCAAAGGCTTGCGCTGTTTTGGCTTTGGCTTTTTCATAATTTTCCAGAGCTTCTTGCCGCATTCTGCGTGCTTCTTCCAAAATTTTAGAATCCATATTGCCGGTAAACTGGTTGGCTGCAGCTGCCTGAGCACTGCCTCCTGTGACGGAAGCATTACTGAATGCGGCCATCGGCCCGCTACCGTTGAACGAATTTTGTTGGTTGGGTGTGTTATTTCCGCCTTGAGTATCGTTTGTCGGATTCGGCATATTGGCATTATTCTGTGGAGTTGCTTCGTTCTGTGCCGGAGCGGGAGATTCGCCGTCGTTTTGTGCCGCCGGCGTAGTGGGTTTGGCCCATTTGTCCATGCCCAAAGCCTTCTGGGCCGCATTTTGCTTGCCGAAAGCAATGGCATTCTTAACTTTGTCCTTTCCGCCGGTGTAAGCTGCTCGCGCCGTCTGAATCGGGTGGAAAACAGCGTACTTGGCACCGTCATAAATCCTTGAAGCCTGTCGCGAAGCTGCAGCGGTAATTGGTGCAGCGGCAGCCTTTCCGATTTTTTTTGCCGGTTTGACGACGGCACTGGCAGCCATACCGCCGATGTTGCGTCCGATTTCGGCACCGCCGCCGCCGGCAAATTGTCCGGCCAGAGCGGAAGCCTGCGCACAGAACTTGAAGCCGAAAATTGTACAGCATAATAAAATCAGAAATCCACCAAAGCTCCAGTCCAGTGTCTTTTTAACAACATCTATATCATCATCGTTAAGAGCTTGTTTTAACGCGCCGAGGCCGCCTTCATTGGTCAGCGATTCGGCAATCAGCACGACGTTAATGCTCACGACAACGCCCATAAAGACAAAGACAAAAAAAGCGTTCATCAACAGCTTGAAGCCAGCCGAAGTATATCCTGATGTAATTTTAAAAGGCCAGCAAGCCATCAGAAAGCACAACAGCGCGCCGAAAATGCCAAGTTGAACAACCGTATCAATCAAATAAAAGGCAAAAGCAAAGGACAAAAGCAGGCTGCACAAATAAACAATTGCGCCTTGTCCCAGCAGTCCGAAACCGGACCCCATATTCAGACTGGCCAGTTCTTTCAGTCCAAAGCACCAGATTGCGCCGCCTGCAGCCTGTCCGAAAGCAATTTCTCGCTGAATTGCCTTAATATAGCATTCCAGTCCCTGATAAAGTCCGTCCGGCAGAATCCCGACCAACATGCCGGAAGCACCGGCCTTACATTCCGCCATCGTGTTTGCGCCCTCGCCAAACAACATATTGCCGCCGAAATCCAATCCGGCCATTAAGAGCGGGTTGATAAACAGCGTGTAAAGTTCGCCCACATTGCCTAACAGCAAATAAACGACCAAAACCTTGAACGCCATTGTCAGAAGGCCTGTCAGGTATTTGGGCGCATCCTGCTTGGTAAAAGAACTGACATATCCCAAAGCCGAAAAGGCAATATAAACGGCAAAAGCCACAACCAGAGCCGTACTGATTGGTTTGGCCAGCGTATTTGTCGCCGATTCAGCCATTGTATGAGCCGCTCCGTATAAAACCTTAAAAAGCGGACAGAACATACATTTTTCTGCATCGCCTAAACGATCGTTCAAATCCTCGCAGCCGCGACTTTTTCCTTCCTCTCCGACCTGATTCTCCTGACACATAATCTCTCCGCTGTTGGTGTCTTGATATACATACTGCCCGTCTTTGCACATTTCTCTGGCGTTAACGTCAAATGCCGACAGTACAAAAAACGCAGTTAACAAACAGCAGAGCAGGGGCAAAAGTCTATTTATTTTCATCTCGATTTTCCCCCCTGCTTAAATGGATTTCCCAAAACTCTGAACGCAATCATGAATAATACGGCAATAACAATAAAGACAAAGACCAAAAATCCGGTTCCTGAAATCCATGCAAAAAAATCAAACCGATATAAGAGGGCGCATATGCCGATTAATCCCAAATATCCTGCAATTGTCTTCATCTCAGTCGCTTTCAGTCCGTTGCTTTAATTATAGTATACCATAAATTTTATAAAAATATTGTTACAATTTCTTTATTTTTTGCCTATTTGAAACGGCCTTTGCCCAGAAAATTCAAAACGGCACAGGAAACTCTCCTGTTATTAAATACATTAAAATTGCTGTTTTTAATTTCGACCATGCTTTTAACGCCGAACAACTTGGATTCGTCTTTGGTCGGAAGAATTGCTGCCAGCTTATCGGGCAGAAACCGCACAATCTTCTTAAGAAGAGGACTGCAATAAATTATGCCGCATTCGATCCCTTCCGGCAGATTCGGTATCCGCCTTGCTTTTTGTATGCTCATTTCTTCCGTTATCGGGCCGAGAATCCATCTCAAAAGTTTATTTTTGCCAAGAGCCGTAATAAAAGCGCTGCCCTGATTCGCCGGACATACCATCACGATTCTCTTAACACGGATTCTCTCTCTCCACGGAGCACTGATAGCCAGCAGCTTGCGCAGAATAACCGCTCCGATTCCTTTCGCCACAAAATAAACTTCGTTCACATCTTCCATATGGTTCATCATAAACAAAAGCTGTTTAACATGGCCGTCAATCTTTTTTTCCGTGGACGGATAGTTTATGGCTGCAACTAAATATCCTTTTTTCAATGCCTTGCGCCAAAGCGGGCGAAATACGTTTTTACTTTCGGCAAACCCGTGAAGCATCACAATCATCGGCCCGTTCTGTCGGGGCAGCTGATAAACGTCAATAAATTTAACAAAAGCTTTTCGGCATTCCTCAAAAGTACCGCGATGCCGCTCAATATCCCAAGCATCCAGCAGGCGGTATTTTTTAGACTCGAGGTTGCGCTGGATTCGCCACTTCTGATAAAAGAAGACGTCTTCCCAAAATTGTCCGCCGCCAAAAGTAAAAAACGTAAGCTTCATGCCCGATTCCTTAATTTATATTACTCTGATTTGGGATCGCTGTAACCGTCACCACAGAATCGTCACTGCCGTCTTGCTGAATCAGAATTTGTACGGCGCGATTGTTTCTGACATAAGTCATATGGCTGATTTTTGCTCTGACCGTTGCAACTTCAACCCACTTTAGCTTAGGCATTTCAAGAACATAAAAGTCAAAAACGCTGCTGGCATTGTAAGGCACGTCATAAACCAGACTCCCAATCCAGTTTTCTCCGCTGCCCAAAGCTTTTGTTTGTTCCAGATCAATATATGCTTTATCCGGAAACGGCATGTCTGGAAAATTGGCAAAAGCCGGCGGAATCTCGCTTCCGTCCATGCCCAAAAGTCTGGGCTTGTCAGAAGCACAGGCAGAAAGCATTAATACTAAAGTAAATACTAAAATATTGTTTTTTAACATAATTTGTACCTTGTTTAATCTCATAATTGTGTTATTCTCTGTAATTGTACGCCTTATAAGGTTAAAAAATAGAAAATAAATCATCAAAACCATTGTTTCAAAAAAAATTAAAAAAATTTTTAATGCTTTTTCAAAGAATTAATAAAAAGCTAACAAAAAATACGATTTTTGTAAAAAAAAGTTATTGACAATGTTAGAAGGTAAGGCTATAAGGTCAATCACCGAGCGGGGCGCTGCTGCTACGAAATGATGGCGGGTGGAGCTGAGCGAGGTAGTTATAGAAGACAGTGAATAAGAAAAG
>CAKQRB010000015.1 GCA_934271195.1 uncultured Alphaproteobacteria bacterium
CATCAGCAACGAAGTCTATATGATTCTGCGCGAAATGTCTTTTGAAGTCAATTACAATCCCAATATTTCTCTTTTTGCGCAATTAATGAAAACCGCTAAAGTTCATTCTAAAAAAGGTTTATTCAAGCGGCCGAAATTTGTGGAAGACGCCCAAAGGATTCCGCAGTCTTACAAAGACATTATCATAAAATCTTACGTTTTGGGAAAATACTTCAAACGCCGTACCATTCCGGGAGAACATGTGGCGTTGCTGATGCCGAATGCCATTGCAACCGTTTGTGCGTTCTTCGGGTTGTCAGCCTATGATCGTGTGCCGGTTATGCTTAATTTTTCGGTCGGCGCACAGAATATGCTCTCGATGTGCAAAACCGCTGAGGTTAAAAAGATTATTACATCCATGACTTTTATCAAGACTGCCAAGATGGAATCGGTAATTGAGGCCTTTAAGGCTAACGGGCTGGAAGTCATCTTTCTGGAGTCTTTGCGCAAAGAAATTGGGTTGTGGGAGAAAATCAACGCCTTTTTGCGCTATAAAATCAAACGAGTTCCGCATCGCGAAGGCGGCAGCAAAAAAGCGGTAATTTTATTTACATCCGGCTCAGAAGGAGCGCCTAAGGCCGTGGTTTTAAGCCATGCCAACATTATCTCCAACATCAAGCAGATGTCGGCGATTGAAACAATTAACATTACCGACACGGTTTTTAACGTCTTGCCGATGTTTCACAGTTTTGGGTTGACGGTGGGCACGCTCTTCCCGCTGCTGGAAGGCGCCAAGCTGTTTTTATATCCCTCGCCGCTGCATTACCGCATTGTCGCCGAGCTTGTTTATGAAACCGGCGCGACTATTATGTTCGGAACGGACACTTTCTTCCGCGGATACGGGCGAATTGCGCATCCTTTTGACTTTCACAGCCTGCGCTTTATGTTCGGAGGAGCGGAAGCCGTTAAGGCCGATACGCGCGAGATGTGGATGGAGCGGCTCGGCGTACGCGTGCTGGAAGCTTACGGCGCAACAGAGTGTTCTCCTGTCGTAACCGCAAACAACAATATTTTCAACCACTTCGGCTCTATCGGCAAATTGCTGCCGGCCATTCAATACAAGATTGAAAAGGTGGACGGGATTGAAAAAGGCGGCGAGCTCTGCATTAAAGGCCCGAACATCATGCTCGGCTACATTTTACCCGACAATCCGGGCAAGCTTGTCCCACTTAAAGACGGCTGGTATCATACCGGCGATGTAGTCGAAATTGATGAGATTGGTTTTGTATTCATTAAAGACCGTATCAAACGTTTTGCCAAAATAGGCGGTGAAATGGTTTCGCTCAATGCCGTGGACAACATGGTTCGCAAGGCTTATGACGGTATGTTTGATAAAGATGGCGGCAACTTCAGCTATGGCGTGGTGGCCGTGCCGCATGAGAGCAAGGGCGAGCAGATTGTGCTGGTAACCAACAACAAGGCCTGCACGCAAGATGGCATTCACGCTTATATCAAAAGCAATGCCATGTCGGAACTGTATCTGCCGCGGGTGATTTTGTACAAAGACAAGCTGCCGGTATTTGCAACCGGAAAACTTGACAATGTAACACTAAAAAAAGAGGTTTTGGAAGAATTGGGCATGGTTGCCGTACAAAAAGCCGCTTAAATTATTTTCTTGACTTTTTTACATAGCTTATTAGACTTGCTGTCTGATAAGCTATTATTTTATCTTTTAAATTTTTATAATATGACAACACAAGAGAAAATTATTTATTTGCAAAAGTGTTTCTGCCTTGATGAAAGTACTGCTCAGGACAAGGTTATGATTATGGACAAATATTCGGCACAAATGGCAAACAGTAACATTGACCTTATTGCTTTGGCTAAAAGAATCAGGCCTCTGGTTCGGATTAATAAAAACGGAAAGGTTTGTTATTTTGGTGGTCCGATGGAAAATCCGGAATCGGAGTTGTACTGGAGCAAGCCGGTTGACATTGTAGAGGCCTCGTTTAATTATGAACCGGAACCGATGACATTGGAAAGTTATGGTTTGATAAAGCTTTTTGAGATGACAACCTATCATCAATCCAGTTGTTATGCTTTTCCTAATCCGACAACAGCCGAGGTTTTGTTGCAGATGCCGGAAGATTTTGCCGATAAGGTCACAGGGTTTGAGATTTATATTCCTTATGACCACATTGCAGATTCGTATGATGAAGTTTTGCAGCTGAATCGTTTTCAAACGATTTTTTATAGAGGGAAATTGCCTGCAAAAATTATGCAGCAGGGAATTATCGCCAACGGGAAACATTATTGAACACACTGGAAAAGCCCTGATATAAAATCAGGGC
>CAKQRB010000016.1 GCA_934271195.1 uncultured Alphaproteobacteria bacterium
ATAACTGAATATATCCGAAATCAACTAAAGGAAGACGCGGAGCAAAGTCAGTTGACTATGGACTTTGACCCGTTTACGGGTAGCAAGTAATTTTCGCCCTGTCAGACCGTCATGCGCCCTTAAGGCGGTCGCTGGCACTGTTAGGGTTATACCCGCATGTGAAGAACCCCACGTTTTACGTGGGGGTTCCTTTTTGTCAGAAAGTAATTGACAAAAATGCCGGAAGTTTGAGGCTTCGGCTGATAAGCAAGCGCAAAATCATGAGTATAACAGACGTTATCAGGTTGTTAGAAAATTGTATTTTTACATGAAGCCTTAAAAAATATGAAAACGGTATCTTGAAAAAGTGCCGTTTTTTTCTATTTTAAAAGAAATAAATAAAAATGACGGAAAATATTGACAGAATTTGTCTATTGTGCTATAGTTTTGTTAGTTTTAAGATTTTGGCTGAGGTTGTTATCATGAGCAGTGGTTGGTTTGGTAAAGAAAATATCAGAAAAACGGTTATGAAGACGTTACAAGGAGCCGTGATTCTTGCAGCTCCGTATTTTATCCGGAGTTATTTTGAAAAAAATGACCAGCGGGACAAGCAACAGGTGAAAAAAGAAATCCGTATGGAGCATAAAACTGCTCAGGCAAAAGAAAGCGGTAATACAAAAGTGTTAAAAGGAGCAGATTGGAATTTGGGGGCTAAAACTTTGTCCAAGGTTTCTGAACTGTTTTCTTCGGTTAAAAACGAAAAAAAATCCAATACACAGGCGACAGCTTCTTTTCAGCAAAAGACGGCAGTTTCCAAAGCAAAGTCAATGGATAAGGTTGTGGCAAAAATCAGAACAAAGTCGAATAAGAAGGTTGATAATCGCCGCTATGATGCGCAAAAAATTTCTTTGCCGTCCACACTTAATAAATATGCTTCTAAAAATGGTCAGCGTTTGTGTCAGATTGAAAATAAAATTGTGGCAATGATTGCCCTGATGGAAAACTATGAACCGTATCCTTATATGAGTGGCGGAGCGGCGACAATCGGTTACGGATCATGCTACAAACCGAATGGTATGCCCGTTACGATGCGTGATGCTCCGATTGATAAAACAACGGCACGTTTGTATACGCAGGCTCATTTACGTAAAGATGTTTTTCCGGCTATTGAAAAATATGTGCACAAAGACCTTGACGACGGACAATTGATGGCTGTCAGTGCTTTTATTTATGCCGTCGGCAGTGCCAATTTTGCCGGTCTGGGCTATGATGATCATGGCAGGAAGCGCCAACCTAGCGAGTTTTTGAAAGCGATTAACAGCGGTAAGAGCAATTTTGAATGTGCGCGTAAGCTGAGCGGCTGGAAAACTGCCGGCGGCGGCATTTTGCATGAAGGACTGCTTAAACGGCGCTGGTTGGAGATGGCTTTGTATTGTCATCGTCTTGCGCCTCAGGAGCTTTTGGACATGGCACCGGGCGGACATTTTAATCTGGCTGTGCGCGACTTGTATAAACACGGTCGTGCGGACAGTGACGGTTATTATACGCCGATGATGGATGATGCAACAATGCGTCGCGTGATGCAAAAATGTAAGTCAGGCCGCCGTCGTTTGAAAGATATTATTGACGAGAAAACACAGCAGGATTTGAAAGCCGGACAAACTTTGGCTTTGGCTGATTTTGCTCAAAGATATGCCGCGGTGAGAACTGCTTGCGCTTAAATTTTTTTCGCCTCCTTGTTTTTGTTTGGAAAAGGATTATTTGCATTAGCAAAATTACAAACAGCGAGGTGGAAAAATGGATGAAGCTTTGCGAAACCTGACAATGATTTTGTGGGCATACTGTGCCGTTAACAGTTCGGCATCAGCTGAGGCAAAAATAGTGACAATCAGCGAAGAAAATCCGCCGGTTCAGGAAACGATTGTATACGGGTCTGCCAGAACGCCATCCGGAAAGGAAAATATTTTTGAGGTTGAGCAGCCGGAGAGCGCGCCTAATCCTTTAGGCAATCCGATTGTCGAAGATAATGATATGCCGACCGCTGATGAACCTGTTCAGGTTGTTCCACCTCAGCTATTGCCGGAAACGCAGAAGCAGCCTAAAATTCTTGCCAGAGACGCTGTTGGCAAGGCTATGGGGGCAGGAGAAATTTCGCTGCCGGAAAACGGCAAGATTGAGAATGAACTGTATCAACAGGGAAATGATATTATTGATGTTCAGGCATTTCCGGTTAAAGACGTTGATGAAGTAACAACACCCAATACCCAGCCTGCGATTGTGACACAGTGAGTTAAATTTTTTCAAAATCCAGAAATACCGGTTTTCGCCCTTCAGCCAGAGCTTTGCGCTGATATTTGGTTTCGACCCAGTCTTTGGGCGGAAGACGCCAGTCATTGCTGCACTTGGCCGTCCAGCGGAAGACTTTTTCTCCTTTTTCATCGGTGAAGTTGCAGGTTTGGCGCAGCGCCCAGCCTTTGTATATTTTGTGGTCCGTGGCAATGCGGAGCGTGCCGCCTTTTTTCAAAATACGGCTGATTTCCTTTAAATTATCCGGATTGACAAAGCGTCGAAAAGCATGGCGCTTTTTGGGCCACGGGTCAGGAAAAAGCACAAAAACCCGATCAACAAAACCATCGGGAATATGGGAAAACAGCAGCCGGATATCATTGTCAAAAATACGGACATTGTCTTTGCGTCCGGACAGAAGCGTGATTTTTTCCGGAAGGTCGGAGCCTTCTTTAATACCGGTAAGAAGTCCTAAAAGTGAGGCTATGCCGTTTTTGAAGACTTCTGCGCCGATAAAGCCGAAATTCGGATTGTTCAGAGCTTGTCCGGCAATATGTTCGCCATTACCGAATCCGATTTCAAGGCAGATTTTTTCTACCGGATGTCCGAACAGCGTGTCTTTGTTAAATTCGGTATGGGGAGAGATGATTACCTGTGGCAGAAACGTATCCAACAATGTTGATTTGGCTTTGCGCAGCTTACGCCCTTGGCGGCGGCCGTAGAATTTCGGTTGATTATCGGTTAAAAGCATTTTTTCAATTTCTCGCTCAAATCTGTTTTTTCCCATGAAAAGCATCCGTTTTCTTCCGGTGCGCGTCCAAAATGTCCGTAGCTTGACGTCGGGGTGTAGATTGGCCGGTTCAAGCCCAGCATTCGGATAATGCCTTTCGGGCTCAAATCTACCATATCTTTTAGAATGTGCAAGATTTTTTGTTCATCAACATGGCTTGTGCCACGGCAGTCTATGAAAAAAGACAGCGGTTCTTTCAGGCCGATGGCATAAGATAACTGAAGCAGGCATTTATCGGCTAATCCGGCAGCTACAACGTTTTTAGCCAGATAACGGAGCATATAGGCGGCCGAGCGGTCAACTTTGGTTGCGTCTTTGCCGGAGAATGCGCCGCCGCCGTGAGGGGCATAACCGCCGTAGGTGTCAACAACGATTTTTCTGCCGGTTAGTCCGGTATCGCCGTCGGGGCCGCCGACGACAAAACGGCCGGTCGGGTTTATCAGAATATCTTGCTCTTTGGGCAAAAAGTCCTGCGGTATTGTCTTGCGCAGGCAGTTTGTGACGATTTTGCGGACTTGTTCCTGACTGAGCGCTTCAATATGCTGAGTTGAAACAACAAGTTTGGCTATGCCGACTGGAATACCATTGGCGTAGTGCAGCGTAACCTGACTTTTGGCATCGGGTTCAATCCCCGGAATTTCGCCATTGTGGCGGGCAAGGCTCAGGTTTTGTAAAATCTTGTGCGCCCAGAAAATGGCCAGAGGCATATAGTGGGTTTCTTGTCCTTTTTCTTTACAGGCATAACCAAACATAATCCCCTGATCTCCGGCACCGTCATTGTTAACGCCCAGAGCAATGTCGGAGGACTGGCTGTGCAAAAAGTTGTCTATGCGAATAGTCTGCCAGTTAAAGCCTTTTTGCGCGTAGCCGATTTCTCTGATCGTTTTGCGAACGGTTTCAACAATGTCTTCATGCATGATGACGGCGCTGCTGCTGGTTTCGCCGGAGATGATAACCCGATTGGTGGTGGCAAGGGTTTCAATGGCTGTTCGAGAATCAGGGTCTTTGCTCAGGTATAAGTCAACAATGGCGTCAGAGATGCGGTCGCATACTTTGTCCGGATGTCCTTCTGATACCGATTCGCTGGTGAAAAAGTAATCTTGCATTTTTTTCTTGTCCTTTCTTTTTTCAAGCATAAAAAAAAGCCGGAATTTATCCAGCTTTTTTTGTTAGTTATGCTCGTGATATTATTCGTTGTCTTCGTCTTTGTTGTAGGTGCTTTTTGACAAAGAGATGATTAAATCATAAACATGTTTGGCCGCTTTGCGGTTGGGGATTTTGTAATAAGCGCGAACCAACTCTATTGTTTCCTGACGGTTCATCGGATCTGCCTCAAAAGCGGCATCATCTTCGGCCAGAGCCAAAGGCGTGCTGTCAGGAATACTGAACATTCTCGGACTCTGGTTGGCGACTTCTTTATCCATATCTTCATAAAAGAAACCGATGGGAACTTCCAAAACTTTGCTGATATCCCAAAGGCGGCTTGCTCCGACTCGGTTCATTCCACGTTCGTATTTCTGAACCTGTTGGAAAGTCAGACCCAATAATGAAGCCATTTTTTCCTGACTTAAGCCGAGAAGAGTACGACGCAGACGAATGCGATTGCCTACATGTACGTCGATGGGGTTAGGTTGTCCGGTTGGAGTTCTCCCCCGACTTGATCTTTTAAAAGTTTCAGCAGTCATTTTTTTTCCTTTATGCTTTTGTATTTATGTATCTATTATTATAAATATGATTTTCCAAGCGTGTCGTCAACAAATTTTTTATATAATATATTATATTATTTTTTGCTTATATATCTGTTATTGTTGAATTTGCTTCTTTTTCATATTTTTATTGTTTCTCTGAGAAATATAGCAGGCAAGCATTATGTTGAAAAGATACAATGCTATGGGAACAGAGTTACCATATTTATTGTAAAAAGTAAAGACAGAAGCGGCGGCCGGAAGGCGGATATCCATAATATTTTGAATATTAAGAGGAATTGCGGCAATAACCTGTCCATAAGGCGAGATGGCGGCGCTGATGCCGCTGTTGGCCGCGCGGATAATGGTAATGCCTTCTTCCACAGCACGCAGTCTGGCGGCAGTTAAATGCTGGTACGGCCCCATGGAGTCTCCGTACCAGCCGTCATTGGTCAGGTTTATCATCCATTCTGGTTTTGTCTGCCTGCTTATAACTTGGTTGGGAAAGATGATTTCATAGCAAATGGTCGCGCTCATTTCCGGAAAGTTTTTTATGCGGAGGTTTTGCGGACCGCTGCCGGTGCCGAAATTGGCAATGGAGCCGGCGATCGGACGAATCCAGTCCGGCAGGTATTGTTTAAGCGGTATGTATTCGCCGAAGGGAACAAGATGGCTTTTGTCATAGTGGAAAACGATTTCTCCTTGCTTGTTGATGACAAACATTGAATTGAACGGGGTGTATCTTCCGTCGGGTTTGCCTTCATATCTGACCAGTCCGGTTATCAGATATCCGTTATCCGGAATGGCGGCGGTTATGGCTTGCCGGTGTTGGTCGTCAATGTCCAGCGGAAAAGGGACGGCTGTTTCTCCCCAAATGACAAAGTCAATTTTATTCAATCCGGCTGTCCGGCTTAAAGAGATGTATTTTTGAAAATTGTATTCCAAAGCGTTGCGGTCCCATTTCATGGCTTGCGGGATAGCCGGCTGGACTAGGCGGATTGCAGTTTCGCCGGCGGTTTGTCGTATGCCGGAAAGGCGGAAGCTGCCGAATCCGAAAAGGAATAGGAGTAAAAGAGCTGGGATGCCTATTGCCAAAAGAAGGTTTTTTTTCTGCGGAGCGCAGAAATATAATGCCGGACAAGAGGATATAATGATTGCGACAAGAGAAAGCCCGTAAGTTCCCCATAGAAAAGCTGTTTGCAACATGGTGTCTGAAAAGGCAAAAACCGAGCCAAGGAGATTCCACGGAAAACCAGTCAGGATAAAGCTGCGCAGCCATTCGCTGAAACCCCAGAAGCCGGCAAAAGCCAGAATTCG
The DNA here is from genome assembly GCA_934271195.1 of uncultured Alphaproteobacteria bacterium. GTDB lineage: Bacteria > Pseudomonadota > Alphaproteobacteria > RF32 > CAG-239 > MGBC133411. The sequence continues at coordinate 6,058 of CAKQRB010000016.1, forward strand.
GGCAATAAGCGGTTTGAAGTAATAAGACAGCCACAGCGGCAGACCTGTAAAAAGGCCGAAAAAGGCGCCTCCGGCCAGCAGACAGAGCGGATAGAGCCATCCGAAAGTTGAGACGTCCAACAGCAAGGCATTGCCGACCCATGACAGACCGAAGGCAAAATGTCCAAAACCGAAAACGTAGCCGAGTTTCCAGGCTTTTTTGGCGGTGTCCGCCGTTTTTTCAAGCAGGCAGAACAGGCCGGAAAAACTTAAGAAAACAGCGGGAAAAATATAGAAAGGCGGCAGGGCATAAACGCTAATAATCCCGAGCAAAAAAGCAGTAATTTGGGGAAAGACCGAAAGCGCGGCGATAAGGCGGCGGAAAGGCATGATTCTTCCTTTATGTTAATCAAGATAAGGATTTTTGATGTTTAATTTTTCCAAAATTTTAACTTCGCAGTTTTCCATATGTTCGGCTTCTTCGTCTTCAATATGGTCAAAGCCAAGCAAATGCAACAGGCCGTGAGTCAGAAGGTGGCAGTAATGGTCGGAAAGCGGAATTTGTTTCAGGTCAGCTTCGCGTTCCAAAGTTTCTAGAGCAATGATTATGTCGCCAAGTTCGATTTCTTCATACAGTTCGCAGTCTTCGGCAAAAGCCTCGTCGTCAATATTGGCAAAAGACAAGACGTTGGTCGGTTTGTCTATGCCGCGGAATTCGTCGTTGAGTTTTCGGACGTTGACATCATTGCTCAGGCACAAGTTGACCTCTATCGGTTTTTTGCCGTCCCAGAAATCAATTTCTCCGAGGGAAGATATCTCATCAAAAACCATGGTCATGACCTGATTGGAAAGGCCGCCAAAATCCGGCAGCGCCTGATTCCAGCGGTCTTCTTCAACCGAAATTAAAAGACGGGTATTACTCATCGCCGTAAGTTTTTTTACTCCTTTCTTCGTAGGCTTTGACAATTTTTGCCACCAGACCGTGGCGTACAACGTCAGAAGCGCTGAAGCGGACGGAACTGATATTGTCAATGCCTTTTAAGGTTTCAAGCGAATCGCGCAGACCGGAGATCGTGCCTTTGGGCAGGTCAACCTGACTTAAGTCGCCGTTGACGACCATGCGGGAGTTTTCGCCCAAACGGGTCAGAAACATTTTCATCTGCATCGGCGTTGTATTTTGGGCCTCGTCAAGAATAATGAAAGAATTTGACAAAGTGCGGCCGCGCATGAAGGCCAGCGGAGCAATTTCGATTTCTCCGAGCGCCAGTTTTTTGTCAACCTGTTCGGCGGGCAGCATTTCGTACAAGGCATCGTACAGCGGACGCAGGTACGGGTCGACTTTTTCTTTTAGGTCACCGGGCAAAAAACCAAGGTTTTCACCGGCTTCTACGGCCGGTCGCGACAAGATGATCTTGTCTATTTTGCCTTCCAGCATCATGGAAACCGCCAGGGCAACCGCCAGATAGGTCTTACCCGTACCGGCCGGCCCGAGACCGAAGACGAGCTCATTTTTCATCATTTCCTGAATATAAGCCGCCTGAGTGGCCGAACGCGGGTAAATATGGCGTTTTTTGGTTTTTAAGACAATGTTTTCCATATCGTCTTCGGCAATTTTTTCAGCGCCGGCACCGGAAATCCGAACTGCGGCTTTGACTTCTTCTTCATTAATGTCAATATTTTTTCCAACCTTGTGATACAAAATGTCAATGGCGGTTTGTGCCTGAACAATAGCCTCTTTGTCGCCGGTGATTTTGATTTGGTTGCCGAAAGAAGATATTTCCACATTTAACAGTTTTTCGAGCAAGCGCAGGTGTGAATCCTGTGGGCCGACGACTTGCTGTACCAAAAGATTGTTATAAAGTTCCAAATTTATTTCTGCCATGGTTTTCCCCCTTCCACTGTCCCGATCAAGGAGTTTGTTGTTGCTTCGGTTATTTTTACGTTTATAATTTTATTTAAAAAGCTTTTATCCAGTTCGGCATGCAGGTTTTGCATGTATGGTGTGCGGCCAAACAGCTGATTGCGACCGCGACCCTTGCTTTCAAAAAGTACCGGCATGGTCTTACCGATACTGTCCCTGTTAAATTTCAGCTGATAAGAGAACAGTAAGTCCTGCAAAATGTCCAGCCGCTCTTTTTTGACTTTTTCCTCGACCTGATTTTTGAGCAGGGCAGCCGGCGTTCCGGCGCGGCGGGAGTATTTGAACGAAAAAGCCTGAATATATTTGACGCGATTGACAATGTCGAGCGTGGCCTGAAAATCTTCGTCGGTTTCTCCGGGAAAACCGACAATAAAATCAGATGACATTCCGATTGCCGGATTGGCTTTGTACAGTTTTTCTATGACATGCAAATAGTCTGCCGATGTATGGCGACGGTTCATGGCTTTTAGAATCCGGTCAGAACCGGACTGAACAGGAAGATGCAGATAAGGCATCAGCTTGTCTAATTCATGGTGGCATTCAATCAGGTCATCGGTCATATCGGCCGGATAAGACGTGGTGTAACGCAGGCGCTGTAAGCCGTCTATTTGGGCAAGTTCACGTAGCAGATATGAAAGCGGCCGCTCTTTGCCGGAGGTGTCTTCGCCGTGATAAGAATTGACGTTCTGTCCGAGCAGGTTGATTTCTAATGCGCCGTTTTGAACCAGTTGCGTGGCTTCGGCAATGACCTCTTTGACCGGACGGGAATATTCGGCGCCGCGGGTGTAGGGAACAACGCAGTATGTGCAGAAGTTGTTGCAACCTTCCTGCACTGCCAGAAAAGCACAAGAAGAATGGTTGTCGTTTTGCGGAAGATAGTCAAATTTGGATTCGGCCGGAAAATCGGTATCTATAACGGGAATGCCTTTTTGTCGTCCGATTTTGGTAAGAATTTCCGGAATGCGGTGATAGGTGAGCGGGCCGGTGGCAAAGTCTACAAAAGGGGCGCGCTTGGCTATCTGCTCGTCTTCAGCCTGTACAACGCAGCCGACAACCCCGATAATGGTGTCGAGCCCCTGTTGGCGGCGTTCTTCTTTGATGAGATTAATGCGGCCGAGATCGGAAAAGACTTTTTCCGCAGCTTTTTCCCTGATATGGCAGGTGTTAAAAATAATCAAATCGGCCTCTTTGGGAGCAGCGGCTTCGCGATATCCCAGATCTTGCAGAATGCCGGCGATGCGTTCCGAATCGTATACATTCATCTGGCAGCCGAAAGTTTTAATAAAATAGTGTTTCACGCTTTTCTCGCTCTTATTTTCCTATCCCTGTATTTTAAGCCAAAAGGTCAGGGATTTCAACCGAATTTTGTGTTATCTGCAGCGGATTTTCTTTTCCGTTACGGCGGAAGGTGCTTTTTTGTTGCAAAAAGCGGCTGTTTTGGTAAGATAAAACAAAAGTTAATCGGGAGGCTTGTTATGGCTAGTTTAAAATTGGAGCAGGATATGGAATATCTCACCAGACTTAATGAAGATCAGCGAATCGCTTTTATGAGGGCTTTGGCCAGACTGGCTAACGCCGACGGAAAACTTGACGATGACGAAAAAGTGTTTATCAGCGAGGTTGCCAAGGTATACGGCGTGTCGGAAAGCAGACTTGAAGAAATTCTTAATCAGGGGTCGGATGACGAGATTGTCGAAGCTGTTAAAATTATTGACAATCGTAAGGCGGCTTTGGAATTGGTTAAGGAAATGTGCATTCTGGCGCATGCCGACGATGAGCTTTCGGACAGTGAAACGCTGCTTATCGGCAGAGTCGGACAGGCCATGGGCGTGGAGCTGGAAAAAATCGAGCAGATCAGTCGGTGGGTTATAGACCGTTTGATTTGGCTGGAAGAAGGGCGGATTATTTTTGAAGAAGTGTAAAAGCGGAGGAGAGGCATGAGTGCGGCAGACCAGATTAATGAATTGCGCGGCCTGAGTAATGCCGGCGGCGGCGTTGTCAGAAACAACAATGAGCTGATTCAAAAAGGTTTGGAACATGCTTTTCCCAGAATCGGCAAAGACGAAAAAGAAGCGCTGGCTTCCCAGCTGGAGCTCAAGTTTGACGGCAACGTCAGAATCGGCGACAAGGAAATTACGGTCGGCGAACTTGATTTTATTGTGGCAAATTCAATTCAGACCATTACCTCCGAAACTGATCCGAAAAATGAATATTTTACCTGGATTGAAGACGGGATAGACATTATCAAAGATATGTCAACAGACGGTGTGACCAAAGAGGAACTGGAAAGAAGAAATGAATTTTTAATAGACTTGGATCAGCGGGAAACCGAGGTTAAAATGTGTATTTCTTTGTATCAGCGGGCGGCCATGGGGACAGGTCGTCTGGCCGATGTGGCCAAAGAAAAAATTGCTTTTTTGCAGAAAAAATGGGCCAAACTGATGGAAATTCGCAGCGCTGTCAAGCTCTCGACGCAGAATTATGCCGACGAGAAGAAAACGGACCGGATTACCAATGATCGGACAAAGCTTTATCTGCTGGCGTTGTATTTTATGCGGCAGGGGCGCGAAATTCCGCACCGGCTGAAGACAAAACTTGAAATTAATTACGGAATTACATTTGAAGACGGTCTGGCCGAGCAGATGATTAGCAAAGTTAATCGCGAGCCGTTAACGAAAAAGCAAACAATTGATCGTATAAATGCACTTAGAGGCAGACAGTCGGTGATTGGACGTCCGGCATTGTCGGTGCATAAACAGAACTTTAATTCGGCTCAGTTCGAAAGATTGAGCAGGCAGTATATGAACAGTTATAACTAGGAGATAAAAATTATGGGTGCTTTATTTGAGCCGTTTTTGTACATTATCGGGTTGCTTTTGAACATTTATTTTAAAATCGTGGTTGTTGAAGTTATTTTGCATTGGTTGATTCATTTCAAAATTTTGGATGTTACCAATAAATATGCCAAGAAAACAATGGAGATTTTAGAAAACGTTACGCATCCGGTTTATGAAAAGATTCGCAGCAAGCTGCCGCCTGTTTCCGGATTTGATTATTCTCCGTTTGTTTTGTTGCTGGTTTTGCTGTTTTTGGGACGTATGGTTTACAGATTGAGCGACATCATTTTGTAACCGTTGTTTTTCAGCAAAAAGGCAGGTCTTTTTAGATGGCAGATATCACGGAAAAGACGCCTCAGGGTTTGATGTTAAGAGTTAGGATTGCCCCTAACTCTTCTTCTTGTTCCATAAACGGGGCCTATATCGACGCCAACGGGACGGCGTATCTGAAGGTTGCCGTTCATGCCGTGCCGGAAAAAGGAAAAGCCAACAAGGAGCTGATAGCCTTTTTGGCAAAGTTTTTGAGGTTGGCAAAATCCCGTCTGACGATTGTCAGCGGCGAGACAGACAGGTATAAAAAAATCTGTATTGAAGCTGATGATGACGAGGCAGGACGGATTGCCGCAAAATTAAAAGAGGAAACATTATGACAAACAGCTGCAGTATCATTGACGGGAAAAAAATTGCTCAGGAAATTCGTGCGTCTTTGAAAAAGCAGATTTCCGATATGGCTGTCAAACCGGTTTTGGCGGTTATTTCCGTCGGAGATGACGAGGCAAGCCGCATTTATGTGCGAAACAAAGAAAAAGCGGCGGCTGAAATCGGTATGATATGCAGATTGTTGCATTTTGGCAGCGATGTCCGAGAAAAAGAGCTGCTGGAGGTTATTGTGGCTTTGAATGATGACGAGGGTGTGAACGGGATAATTCTTCAGCAGCCGCTGCCGTATCCTTTGAATGTTGTTCGGCTGGTGGAAGCTATTAGCGCTGATAAAGACGTGGATGGTTTTGGGCCTGTGAATCTGGGGCTTTTGCAAATGAACAGTTCCGAGGCAGTTATTGCGGCAACGCCGAAAGGTGTTCTTTATCTGATAAAAAGTACACGGATTGATCTTGCCGGTAAGCGGGCTGTTATTATCGGCCGTTCCAATATTGTCGGCAAGCCTCTGTCCAGTCTGCTTTTGAATCAGGACTGCACGGTTACGGTTGCTCATTCCAAGACTGTTGATTTGCCGGCGCTTGTCCGGCAGGCCGATATTGTCGTGGCAGCCTGCGGCTGTGCAAAGCTGGTTAAAGGCAGCTGGGTTAAGGACGGCGCCGTGTTGATTGATGTCGGGATTAACCGCAGTTCAGATGGCAGACTCTGCGGCGATATTGATTTTGAGGCAATGGCCGACCGTGATGTTTGGATTACACCGGTTCCTGGCGGCGTGGGGCCGATGACAGTGGCGATGCTTTTGGAAAATACGTGGCAGGCTTATAAAAAGCAAAAAAACATTTTGTAATCCTTTAAAATTGTTTCCAGCTCTTATATATTTTTTATTCAATTGTTTGAAGCAAAGAATGAGATATGACTGAGAAGCCGGGACGAGTTTTTTATTTTGGATGTTAATATGCCCGAAATTGCCGGTTGGGAGGTTATGAGCCGGCCGGAGCAGTTTCTAAACGAGCTTAGACATTCGCTTTCCGTTGTTTGGAGAGTTATGAACAGGTCGATGGTTTAGAGAAGTTGCTAAAATAATTATTTGTCTTTATACTGAGAATGTCTGTGACAACGGGAGAGATTAATTTTCTTCCGGTTCAGACAGCGGATAAAATTTTTCAGGTAAAAACGGAGCTTTTATGGTTTTAAGAAGCATGTTGAATTTGTGGCACAGAATGACGGGTGTCTGTTATGATTATATGATTAGTCTGACCTCTTGTGAAAAGGCGATGTATTTTTTGTTTGCAGTGGCCTTTATTGAAAGCTCATTTTTTCCGATCCCGCCTGATATTATGCTGATTCCGATGGTGTTGGCGACACCTTACAAAGCATGGCGGATTGCCGGCATAGCGACTGTTGCCAGTGTTTTCGGCGGATATTTCGGTTATTTGATCGGCGTTTATTTCTTTGATCTGATTGCCAAACCGGTTTTGGGTTTTTATGGGTATCTCAATCAGTTTGAGCAGTTTAAGAATTATTATCATGAGTGGGGCGCATGGATTGTCTTTGGCGCCGGAATTACGCCTTTTCCTTATAAAGTTATTACCATTGCCAGCGGTGTGGTGCATCTGGATATCTGGGTCTTTGGGCTGGCTTCGATTGCTGCGCGGGGAATGCGTTTTTATCTGGTAGCGTGGCTTTTGAAAAAATACGGCGAGCCGATGAAAGCTTTTATTGAAAAAAATCTTGGCTTGTTGTCGGTGTTGTTTTTGTTGTTGCTTGTCGGGGGTTTTGCGGCAATTAAGTTTATGCGATGAGAAAAATTTGTTAAAAGAGGGCAATAAAAAACCGAAGAATGCAGGTTAAGCAATCTTCGGTTTTTTTTAATCTTTATGACGAAAAGTAATTCGTCCTTTGGTGAGGTCATAAGGCGTCATTTCAATATCGACTTTGTCGCCGACCATGACGCGGATGCGGAATTTTCTCATTTTTCCGGCAGTATGCGCCAAAATTTCAACGCCGTTTTCCAATCTTACGCGAAACATGGCGTTAGGCAGTTTTTCAATGACCTCTCCGGTTAATTCAAGAAGTTCTTCCTTACTCATTAATATTTCCTTTGTTATTGCATTTTGTTATTGTATAGCGCCTAAATTTTATTTATGCAATTGATTTCTTTCGTCTATTCGTTTTTTTTATGTTTAGACACGCTGGATTCGGCATATTCCGGAAACTCGATTGTAAAGATTGTTCCTTTGCCTTCCTTGCTTTGGACGCTGATGTTGCCGTTGAATTTTTCTACAATGGATTTTACAATGGCAAGTCCCAGACCGGTGCCGCTTTGGCTGCCCTTTTGCCCTTCGGAATAGAAGGGCTCAAAAATGTGCGGAAGGTTTTTGGCCGAAATGCCTCGTCCGGTGTCTTTTACCTTGATTATGGTTATGTCTGCGGCCGTACGGAGCGAAACTTCTATTTTTCCTTCGCTGCCGGTTGCTTTGATGGCATTTTGCAGCAGGTTCAAAATCAGCATTTTGAAGTCGGAGTCATTACCGAGGATGCAAACTTTTTTGCCGGAGGACTTAAGAATGAGTTCAATTCCTTTACGTTTGGCCTCATAATCCAGCAGGGCGATAATTTCGCGGCTTGAGGTGATGCAGTCAACGGGGCCGTTGCTGTCATGAATGTTTTGGGAAAGTTTTAAAAGTCGTTCGGGAATGTCCAGACAAACTGTTATTTGTTCCAGAATCATCTGCAGATATTTTTTTGCTTCGTCTGTGTCGGAAATGTTCTGATAATATTTATTGATGATGTTTTCCATAATCATGCGGACGGAGCCAAGACTGTTTTTCATCTCGTGGGCGACAGACGTTGACAAAAAGCCAAGAGAAGACAGTTTTTGCTGGTGAGAGAATTTTATGTCGTCGCTCAGGTCGCGAATGGATTCAACAATATAAAATTCCTGACGATTGTCCTCATCAATCACCAGCGGGGCGGCATTGATTGACAGGTGGCGGTGTGGAAAAGCCTGAAACTGTTGGATAACCTTGATCTGTTTTTTCCGGTTTTTTCTGATTTCTTTCAATGGGCAGGTAAAACTGCTGTCCGGACAAGGATGATCCAAGTTTTGGCAGGAGGCATAACATTTTAAGCCGACGCCGTGCGGGGTGTCGATTTGTTTGTAATAGGCATCATTAGCTAGAATGATGTCATAATTTTCATTAATGACACGAATACCGTCAGGAATGCTGTTGATCAGTGCTTGCTGGAATTTTTCTTTTTGCTTGATTTCGTTGAAACTGTTATTCAGATTTTCAAGCATTTGGTTGAAAGCCTGACCGAGTTTGTCAATCTCGTCTTCAAACAGATAATCTGTATTCAGGCGGACACGCTGCGAAAGGTCTCCTGATGCGGCCAAATCGCTGATATGAGAGAGTTTGTCAATGGGTTCAAGTATCCATTTTCGCAACAGAATTCCTAAGATGATGATGAGCAAAATAATCAGAAATGTGCTGATAAGCGTTACTTTGACAGCGCGGGCAAAGGAATTGTAGCGGCTGTTATAATTGCGGATGATTTCTTCAACGCGTTTATGTTCGGTGGTTATTTCGTTGAGCGAACGTGGATCCTCGTTGTAGCGAAGAATCTCGGCAACATTTGCGGAAACCTGTGAGATTTCGTTTTTTTTCAGAAGCGTATTGAGCTCTTGGCGCAAAATTACGTTTTCATAGTTTAACTCGGAAAACTGTTTGGTGTTTAGCAGATTAATTTGCCCTTCTTCCTGAAATTTCTGACCATAGACGATGTAAAACGAATAAACGAAGATTGTGCAGGTCAGAATGAAGAAGATGGCAATTGTGTATAGTATTTTTCTGTTCAGGCTGATAAACATGTGGCGCTCGCAAAAATAAATCAAATTCTTAATAAAATAGAAACTTATTGCCAGTATACAAGGGAATAGTTAAAGAAGAGGAAACATTATGAAAAAAGAGACGGAATTGAGCCCGGAAGAACTGGCGATATGGGATGAAGACTGGAATGATGACAATCTGGCTTTTATTAAATATGATAATTATAAGGGCGACAAGATGTGGGTCATTTACGGAGCTGACGGTTCCCGTATTGCGGCAACGGACAATCGTGATTTTGCTTTTTTTGTTGCTCGGCAGCGTGATCTAGAACCTTGCAGTGTGCATTGAAGGAGAAAGTCAGCCGTATTAAACTGAAAAACCCCGCTAAAGCGGGGTTTTTGTTTGATTAGATTTAGTCCTGATTATTTAACAAAGCATAAATTTCTTCGCATTTGGAAATCTGACGGATTTTGTTGCAGGTCGCTTCATCTTTCAAAATGCGGGAGGCTTTAGCCAGAGCGGTCAGATGATCGGCACCGCTGCCTTCCGGTGAAATCAGCATAAAAATCAGGTCTACAGGTTTGCCGTCTACGGCGTCAAAGTCAATCGGGGTATTAAGTTTTGCAAAAATACCGCAGACTTTTTCGGCTTCGGCAATGCGGGCGTGCGGCAAGGCTGTCGCGCCGCCAAAACCGGTTGAACCCAGATTCTCCCGTTCCAGGAGGCTGTCAAAAACCGTCCGTTCCGAAATTTGTGTTATCTCGGAGGCTTTTTGAGCAAGTTCTTGAAGAAGCTGACGTTTATTCTGGGCTTTTACTCCCACAACAATACAGTTTTCATTCATGATTTCTGAAATTTTCATAAATTGTATGCCTTATGTAATTTCAACTTAATTTTCGGCTTTCGGTTCTACCCAGCCAATATTGCCGTCTTTGCGGCGATATACCATGCTGATGTGGCCGTTGGCGCTGTTTCTGAACATTAAAGCGCATTCTTCATTTAAATCCATGAACATGACAGCTTCAGAAACCGTGCAGACCGGAATATTGGCTTCAACTTCGGCAATTGTCAGCGGAGCATCGTCGATATCAATTTCTTCCTGAGTTTCATCAATGCGGAAAACAGCTTCGTTTGCAATTTCGGCCAGGCCGGTCTTGCCTTTGTGGTCGTTCAGTTTGGTTTTGTGACGACGCAGGCGGGTTGCAATATGGGCATTGGCATTGTCAAAGGCGGAATAAGGATCGCCGGCGGTGCCGCTGCCTTTTAAGACAATGTTTTTGGCAGGGTGAACGGTAACTTCAGCACAAAAATCATCACGTTCTTTAGAGAAATAAACGTTGCAGCTGATCGGAGCACTGAAATATTTGTTTACAGAGTTTGAGATGTTCTCTTCAACATGTGAACGCAGTCTGTCGCCAATGTCTACTTGTTTGCCTGTCAATGTAATTTTCATAATTTTTCCTTGCAAATTGATTATTAACCATGTTTATAAGCATTAATATACTTCAGTTTGATGCTTATTACAATCAGAAAATCAGATAATAACATATTTCGGGAAAAGTCAATATAAAACTTTACCGTTTTATGCTTGCGCCTTGTTGTGGCGTCGCTTTTTGTTTTTTGCGAACGGCGGAGGAGGCTAGCCCGAGCTGATCACGGTATTTAGCGACTGTGCGGCGGGCGATTTTTATGCCTTCCTGACCCAGAAGATCTACGATTTTATCGTCTGATAAAATGTGCTCAGGCTTCTCTTCGTCAATCATTTTTTTGATTTTATGTTTGATCGTCAGTGTGGAGGTGCCGTCATTGCCGATGTAGCTTCCGGCAGCGTTGGTGAAAAAATATTTAAGTTCGAAAATGCCCAGCGGCGTGTGCATATATTTATTGGTGGTGACGCGGCTGACCGTGCTTTCGTGCATTTCAATCTGTTCCGCGATGTTCTTGAGCTGCATGGGGCGTAGAAAATCAATGCCTTTTTCAAAGAATTCGTATTGGCTTTTGACAATTTCTTCCGTGACTTTCAAAATGGTTTCGGCTCTCTGGCGTAATGCCCGAACCAGAAAACTGGCACTGCCGAGTTGCTGTTTGAGATATTGGCGTTCCACTTTGCCGCCTTTGTCTTTGATTTCTGAATAGTATTGGCGGTTGACCAGCACACGGGGCAACGACATATTATTAAGTTCTATACGGTAGCTGCCGTTTTTTTGCCGGCGGACAAAAACATCGGGAATGATATAGCTTGTGAGATCGTGGTGATATTGGGCGGCGGGTTTAGGGTTAAGGGATTTGATGTCGTCAATGACTGAAGCAAGATCATCATCATCAATCTGACAGATTTTTTTCAGTTCGGCGAATTTTTTGTTTCCCAGCAGTTCAAGGTTATCCAGCACTTTTTCTGCAACAGGATCCAGCCGGTCTTTGTCGCGGAGCTGTATTTTCAGGCACTCAGACAAGGAACGGGCAAAGATGCCGGAGGGTTCAAAGTCTTGCATTTTGTTTAGAATGTCAGCCGTGATTGTTTCGGAAATTTTCAGGCGATGGGAAATGGCAGATAAATCTCCGCGAAAATATCCGGCATCGTCAAGGTGTTCAGCCAAGTTCAGCGCAACGGCTTGTTCTTTGCCGGTAGTGAATTTTTGAGAAATTTGTTCGTTTAGCAAGAGGTAAAGCGATTTTTCATCAGCGAGCTTTTGTTCAAAAAAATCATAATCATCATCATCGCGACGGGTTTTGGCGGCGGCATAGTCCTGCCAATCGTACCGGTTTTCGGTATCGTCATATCCTTCGCGATCACTGCCGTAGTCATCACATTCATTGTCGCAGGGAATGTCGTTTGCCGGTTCCTCCGACGTATCGGGCATTGAGGAAGTTGTATAATCGTCAATAGTCGGGATTTCCGTTTCCGGCAACAAGGGACTGTTTTCGTCTTCTCTTTCCAAAAGAGGATTCTGCTCAAGTTCTTTTTCAATTAACGCGCTTAATTCAAGGTTTGGAACCTGCAGAAGATTGATAGCCTGCCGCAGTTCCGGCGTCATTACCAGAGACTGTGTCTGTTTTAAGTCTAAATGTGGGGTGACGGCCATTCAATCAATTCCTCTTACATGGAGAAATTATCGCCCAGATAAACTTTTCTGACCTCTTTGTTGGCTATAATTTCTTCCGGCGTGCCTTCCATTAAAACCGTGCCTCCGTGTAAGATATAGGCTCGATCCGTAATATCAAGGGTTTCTCTGACATTGTGGTCGGTAATCAGTACACCCAAACCACGGTGTTTGAGCTGAGAAACCAAGTTGCGAATCTCTCCGACGGCAATCGGATCAATACCAGCCAAAGGCTCGTCAAGCAGAATAAAATTCGGCTGGCTGGCCAAAGCTCTGGCAATTTCAAGACGTCTTCGCTCGCCGCCGGACAAGGCAATGGCCGGTGATTTGCGCAGATGAGAAATGGAGAATTCCGATAAAAGTTCTTCCAGCATATTTTCACGCTGGCTTTCATCGTCAATAACCAGTTCCAGAATGGCTTTGATATTGTCTTCAACCGTTAACGAGCGAAAGATAGAGGCTTCCTGCGGCAAATAGCCGATACCCATGCGGGCGCGGCGGTACATCGGCAGGTTGGTGATGTCTTTGCCGTCAATATGGACATCGCCGTAGTCCGGTGTAATCAGGCCTGTAACACAGTAAAAACAAGTGGTCTTGCCGGCGCCGTTCGGCCCGAGCAGCCCTACGGCTTCTCCGCGGCGGACATTTAGTGAAACGTTGCGCAAAACCGGACGGTTTTTATATTTTTTTCCGATGTTGAAGATTTCCAGTTTGGAATCGCTGTAGTTATTGGACATTTTTGTTTTCCTCCGCTGTCGGGGCCGCTTCTTTGTTTTTGGCTTTTTCAATAAACACGCCGGTTACACGCTTTTTAGCTCCCGGAGCGGCCAGCATTTTGCTAATGCCGGTATTTAAATTGGTTTCGGCCAGATCGCCGTGCAGTTTGTTGCCCTTCTGGTCGATGGTAATGTTGTCGTAAAGTTTGACTAGCCCCTGTTTAGGCAGGTAAGTCCCGCGGTCAGCCCAAACCGTACCGTCTTTGGTCTGAATTTTGACATTGCCGAAGACTTTTACCTGTTTTATGCCGGTTTTACCGGTTTTGTCTTTTTCAAAATGAGCTATCATGCTGTCGGAATAAATTTTGCTTTCGCCGTTGGTGGCAAAAACATTGCCCTCAGCGACGGCTTTTTGCTGTGACGGATAGTAGGTAATATGGTCTTCGGCCGTGATGGTATCAGTTGTGGTTTTGACTTTGGCCGGCGCACCATGCAAGACAGCTTTGTCTGCAATCAGATCATAGTCCATGGTATGACCGTAGGCTGAAGATTCTCCTAATTTCATAATGACATTGCCGCGAGCGTGAACTCTGGATATCCGCTGTTTGTCGGCAGGCGGAATTTTTTGATACCAGGCCGAGAGTTCATCGGCCTTTATGCTCATATCTTTTTTGCTGGCAACGGCATTGCCTACGGCGATCATTTTTTGTTCTTTGGAATGCCATTCGACTTTGTTGTCGGCGTGAATATTAATGTCTTCCGCCATGACGGCATTGCTTAAGAAAAGGCCGAAAACGGCTGTGATAAGAGATAATTTGCGCATATTACTGGTTCCCTGCGTTAAAGCTTTCTTCCCTGATTCTTATATCGGCCGGTCCGATGAATACTAATATTCCGGTCTGATTGTATAAATCAAATCCGGCGGCTTTGATGTCTCCGAAAACGCCTTGTCCGTCAACCGGAGTACGGCCGCTGCCTGTAGAAGCCGTGAAGTTGAAATCGGCTTCAAAAGTGTTGATGGTCATGCCTTCGCTGTAAAACATTTCAATCTGATCGGTCAGTTTCAGGACGTTGTCGGTCTGGTTGAAAAAGCCGGTCGGCGCTTTGATGTTGACCCAAGTTTCGTTACTGCCGGGGATAATGCCTTCAGGGGCATTGAGCTTTATCAATTTTGAGCCGGGAAAGGTTTCATCAATATTGACTGCCGTAAGATTGGTTATCCGATTATTTTTGTCTGTAATATAAAAAGTGGCTTTTTCCATATGAAGTTTTTCGAGTTCACCGCTTTTGGGACGGGTAATGTCGAGCTTTATGTCATAGGTCTGCTGCCGGAAGCTGGGAAAAATGAGCAAAAGGCTTATGAGCAACGCTGCCGCGCTGGGTAGCAGGAGTTTGGCAAGCCTGATCATTTTGGAATGGCGACTTACGGCATCTTTTCTGTGCGGAGAAGATGCCGGTTCCTGATAAAAATATTTATCCAGCTTTTGAGTATCGGACAACTCAAGCTACTCCGATGCGCAGGCAGTCATGCATGTGCAGAATTCCGACCGGTTTCCGGTCTTTTAATACGAAGAGCTGGGTGATGTGTTTTTCGTTCATGGTTTTTAATGCCTCGGCAGCCAACATATCGCCTTCAATCGTTTGGGGGTTGCGGGTCATGATGTCTACGGCTTTTTTGTTAAAAATATCAGCGCTCATGCAGCGGCGCAGATCTCCATCGGTTATAATCCCTTCCAGCCGTCCGCCGTTGTCGACAATTCCGACACAGCCCAGCATCTTTGATGTCATGGTCAGCAACGCTTCCTGCATGGAAGCCGTATCTGGAACCAGCGGGATTTCGTCGTCTTTATGCATCAGGTCAAAAACTTTTTGCAAAAAGGCGCCGAGTTTGCCGCCGGGGTGTCTTTGGCGGAAATCCGTTTTGGTAAAGCCTTTGCGTTCCAGCAGGGCAATAGCCAGAATGTCTCCCAGAACCAAAGTGGCGGTGGTGGAAGACGTCGGCGCCAGGCCAAGCGGGCAGGCTTCGCCGTTATCGGGAAGTTTGAGGATGACATCGCCGGCCTGACCTAAGGCGCTGTGCGGGTTTTTGGTTATGGCAATTAGCGGAATACCATAACGTTTGCAATATAAAATGATGTCTGAGAGTTCTTTGGTTTCGCCGGAATTGGATATGGCAATGACGATATCTTCTTCCGTCAGCATGCCTAAGTCGCCGTGACTGGCTTCGCCGGGGTGTACAAAGAAAGACGGCGTGCCCGTGGAAGCAAGCGTTGCAGCAATTTTGCTGCCGATGTGTCCGGATTTTCCCATGCCGGTGATGATGACGCGACCTTTGGTGTTTTGCATCAGGTCAAGAGCCTGAGAAAGGCTGTCGCTGATTTCGTTTTCCATGATTTTTAAGGCGTCAATTTCTTTTTCAATGGTTCTTTTTGCAGACTGCAGGTCTTCTTCGCGTGTCATCTTATTATAAGTCCTCTGTCAAGTTTGTTTCTGACAGAGAGGGTATTATTTTATGTCGCGAATTGCAAGAGATTTTTTTTGTTATGCAAAAATCAGACCAAAAAATAAAATTTTTGGACTCAATTTGACTCAAAGAGTCGGCGTTTTTTAAGGTCGCTCGCGGGTGCTTTTCGACTCTGCGCAACAGCCTCCCGACTCAAAGAAATAAAGTCTTAAACAAAGGTAAAAATATTTTGGACTCAAATGTGAAAAAAATTGTAAAAATGGGGTTGACTTTCGGGGGAACTGATTCTAGTATGCCGAGACTCATTTGAGAACGAAGGGTTCAGTGTGCCCGGAATCTCTCAGACGAGGAGTTTAATTTTATTTAATTTAAGGAAATTAGTGATGCCTACAATTAATCAGTTAATTCGTAAATCACGAACACCCAAAGTGAAAAGAAACAAAGTTCCGGCTTTGAAAGCTTGCCCTCAGAAACGCGGTGTTTGTACAAGGGTTTATACAACGACCCCTAAGAAACCGAACTCTGCGTTGCGTAAAGTGGCACGTATCCGCTTGACAAACGGCTTTGAAGTAATCAGCTATATCCCTGGTGAAGGTCACAACCTGCAAGAACACTCAGTGGTGCTGATTAGAGGAGGCCGTGTAAAAGACTTGCCTGGTGTTCGTTATCATATCATCCGCGGTACTTTGGATACCCAAGGTGTTGCCAAACGTCGTCAACGTCGTTCTCTGTACGGCGCAAAGAGACCTAAATAGGAGAAATGAATAATGTCACGTCGTCGTACTGCTGAAAAAAGAATCGTACTGCCTGATGCTAAATATGGTGACAAGGTAGTTACAAAATTTATCAATAATGTTATGGAAGACGGTAAGAAAGCCGTTGCCGAAAAAATCGTTTATTCGGCTTTTGACATCATTGCTTCCAAAACCAAGCAAGACGCTTTAAAAGTTTTTGCTGATGCTATTGAAAATGTTAAACCGGTTGTTGAAGTTAAGTCCCGCCGCGTCGGTGGCGCTACTTATCAGGTTCCGACCGAAGTCAGAGCTGACCGTCGTCAGGCTTTGGCTATCCGCTGGATTGTCGATGCCGCTAAAAAGCGCTCTGAAACCACAATGACCGATAAAATCGCAAACGAGCTGTTAGATGCTTTTGCCAATAAGGGTTCTGCCGTTAAGAAACGTGAAGACACTCATAAAATGGCTGAGGCTAACAAAGCTTTCTCTCACTATAAATTCTAATCTAGGAGACAAAAGACAATGGCTCGTACACATAAATTGGAAATGTACAGAAACATCGGTATTATGGCTCATATTGACGCCGGTAAAACAACAACTACCGAACGCATTTTGTATTATACCGGTCAAAACCATAAAATCGGCGAGACCCATGATGGTGCCGCTACCATGGACTGGATGGAACAGGAACAAGAGCGCGGTATTACAATTACCTCTGCTGCCACAACCTGCTTCTGGAAAGGTCATCGCGTAAACATCATTGATACTCCGGGACACGTTGACTTTACTGTTGAAGTTGAACGTTCTCTGCGTGTATTGGATGGCGCCATTACCGTGTTTGACTCGGTCGCCGGTGTTGAACCTCAGTCTGAAACCGTTTGGAGACAGGCTGACAAATATGGTGTTCCGCGTATTTGCTTCTGCAACAAGATGGATCGTATCGGCGCAAACTTCTATCGTTGTTTGGAAATGATTAAAGACCGTTTGGGCGCCCGTCCGATGCCTATTCAATTGCCAATCGGCGCTGAAGCTTATTTTAAGGGAATTATTGATCTGGTCGAAATGAAAGCTATCGTTTATACCGGTGATACTCCTGATTCCCCGATTAATGTTGTGGAAATTCCGGCCGAGTTCCAGGACAGAGCCGAAGAATATCATCATCAACTGGTTGAAATGGCCGTCGAAGAAGATGAACAGGCCATGGAAGATTATCTGGAAGGCAAAGAAGTTTCTGTCGAAACTTTGAAAAAATGTATCCGCAAGGGTACAATTGCTCAGGATTTTGTTCCGGTTCTGTGCGGTACAGCTTTCAAAAACAAAGGCGTTCAGCCTCTGTTGGATGCCGTTATTAACTTCCTGCCGTCACCGGTTGACATTCCTGCCGTTGAAGGCGTTAAACCGGGCACTGATGAAGTTATTACCCGCAAACCGTCTGACAACGAGCCGTTGTCTGCTTTGGCCTTTAAGATTATGAACGACCCGTTTGTCGGATCTTTGACTTTTACTCGTATCTATTCAGGTACAATGGCTGCAGGTTCTTATATCTATAACTCTGTTAAAGATAAGAAAGAACGTGTCGGCCGTATGCTGTTGATGCATGCTAATAAACGTGAAGAGCTCAAAGATGCCAATGCCGGTGATATTGTTGCTCTGGCCGGTTTGAAAGATACCACTACCGGTGATACTCTTTGTGATCAGTCTCATCCGATTGTTCTGGAAAACATGGAATTTCCGGATCCGGTTATTGAGCTGGCCGTTGAACCTAAGACCAAAGCCGACGTTGAAAAAATGGGCTTGGCTTTGTCCCGTCTGGCTATGGAAGATCCGTCTTTCAAAGTTTCTTCCGACCCTGATTCTGGTCAAACCATTATTAAAGGTATGGGCGAGTTGCACTTGGATATTATCGTTGATCGTCTGCGCCGCGAATTTAAGGTCGAGGCTAATGTCGGCGAACCGCAAGTTGCTTATCGCGAAACCATTACCAAACCTTGTGATATTGAATATACGCACAAAAAGCAATCCGGTGGTGCCGGTCAGTTTGCTAAAGTCAAAATCAAATTTGAACCGATTGAAGGTTATAATGGTTTTGAGTTTGAAAACACTGTCGTCGGTGGTAATGTTCCGAAGGAATATATTCCGGGCGTTGAAAAAGGTTTGCGCTCCGCAATGGATGCAGGCGTTTTGGCCGGATATCCGGTAACGGGCGTAAAAGCTACCCTTTATGACGGTGCTTATCACGAAGTTGACTCTAACGTTATGTGTTTTGAAATTGCCGGACGCGCTGCTTTCCGTGAAGGTATGCGTCAGGCAGAAGCCAGACTGTTGGAGCCGATTATGAAGGTTGAAGTTGTTACCCCTGAAGAATATATGGGTGATATTGTCGGTGACCTGAACTCCCGCCGCGGTTTGGTGAGCGGTATGGATCAGAGAGCCAATGCCCGTGTTGTTGATGCGAGCGTTCCTCTGGCCAATATGTTCGGTTATGTAAATACTTTGCGTTCTTTGTCGCAAGGCCGCGCTCAGTTTACTATGGTATTCGACCACTATGCCGAGGTACCGAGAGAAGTAGCTGAGAAGGTGAAAGCCAAAAACGCATAATTTTCCATTTTAAGGGAATTCTAAAGCGGTTTTACGTGGTCGGTAAAAATTCATGTACGTTTGTGTATACTAAAATTTTTACCGCCACTAGAAACCACTTATCTTCCTGCTTAAAAGTGAAAAATACTAACTCATTTTAATATATAATTTTTTATTTGGAGTAAATCTAAATGGCAAAAGAGAAGTTTGAGCGGACAAAACCGCACTGCAATATCGGAACAATCGGTCACGTAGACCATGGTAAAACCACATTGACAGCGGCCATAACAAAAGTATTGGCAGAGGAAGGCGGAGCAA
>CAKQRB010000017.1 GCA_934271195.1 uncultured Alphaproteobacteria bacterium
CCCGTAGCTCAATTGGATAGAGCATCTGACTACGGATCAGAAGGTTGTGAGTTCGAATCCCGCCGGGTGCGCCATTTTTAAGCCCTCTCTTTGAAGAGGGCTTTAAATTTATCCCTCTATTGTCCCGCTTTTTGATATAAAGCCGCCGAAGTAAGAAAAAGTGGTTGAAAAATATAAAACTTCGGCCTAATATCCCTCTCTGCCTACAGAATCTGCGCAGGGGAAATCCTAACTCCCCGCAAAAACAGAATTTTCTGTGGGATAAACGGCAAATAAGATTTTTGCTTTTTATTAAATTACGTTATTGATTTCTGGAATAAATGACGTTAATTTATAGTGTAATGAAAAAATAAAGA
Source organism: uncultured Alphaproteobacteria bacterium (assembly GCA_934271195.1). Classification (GTDB taxonomy): domain Bacteria; phylum Pseudomonadota; class Alphaproteobacteria; order RF32; family CAG-239; genus MGBC133411. Next base: position 357 of record CAKQRB010000017.1, read on the forward strand.
GGTGAGTTAAAGTGACTAGATCTGAATTAATTGAAAAAATTGCTAACAAAAACCCGCATCTGATGCTTAAGGACGTTGAAAAGATTGTTGCTGTTATTTTTGACACGATTATTGCTTCTCTGGCAAAAGGCGAAAGAGTGGAGTTTCGCGGCTTTGGCGCTTTTTCCGTGCGCAACCGCAGTTCCCGTATTGCCAAGAACCCGCGCACCGGAGAACAAGTCAGTGTCGAAGAGAGAAAAATTCCTCACTTCAAAATCGGAAAACAGTTGTTTGAGTTGCTGAACAAATAATTTTTTTTAGAAAAAGAGGCCGTGCCAGATGAATTTTATAAAAATGCTCATAGGTTTGCCGTTAATTGCAGTTATTTTGGTTTTTGCCTTTGTAAACAATGATTTGGCAGTGTTTAACTTATGGCCCTTTTATATTGAAATTACGGTTTCTCTCAGCGTGGCTATTGTCTTTTTTATTTTGTTCGGCTTTTTGTTCGGCTGGTTATTTACTTGGATGTCTTATGCTCCGGTACGCAAAGCTTTGCGCCAGCAGAAAAAACAGAACAAAAAACTGAACAAAGAGCAGGAAAAGCTGGTTAAAGAGGTTCAGGGTCTGCATGAAAATATTGAGAGTCTGAAATCTGACGAGAAAACTCCCAAAACCAGCTTTAAAGAAAAATTTAAAAATATTTTTGCAAAGAAAAAGCAAGATATTTGATTTTTGTATTAACAATCATGGTTGAAAAATATGAACTGGCTTACAGACTTCGTCCGACCGAAGGTTAAAAAAATATCACAAAAAGAAATTGCTGACAATCTTTGGACCAAATGCCCAAACTGCGGACAAATGCTTTTTTCCAAAGAACTCAAAAAAAGCATGTATGTCTGCACAAAGTGCGGACACCATTTGCGCCTGTACATTGACAAACGGCTGAAAATGCTTTTTGACAACGGCGAATATAATGAAATTGCCATTCCGAAATTAAAAGAAGACCCTCTTAATTTTCGAGATTCAAAAAAATATACCGACAGGCTGAAGACTTATCGCAAAGCCACCGGCAATGATGATGCCATTAAAGTCGCGCAAGGTGAGATTGGCGGTATTGTCTGCGTGGTAGCAATTATGGATTTTTCGTTTATGGGCGGCTCAATGGGCACGGTTGTCGGCGAAGGTATTGTTAAGGCGGCCGAACTTGCAATGAAGGGCAATTATCCGCTGATTACGGTTGCGGCTTCCGGCGGCGCCAGAATGCAGGAAGGTATTTTGTCATTGATGCAAATGGCCAGAACTACAGCCGCCATTAATATGGTAAAAGAAAAAGGACTGCCTTTTATTTCTATTCTGACAGATCCGACAACCGGCGGCGTATCAGCTTCTTTTGCCATGCTCGGCGACATTCATATTGCTGAAAAAGGCTGCGTTATCGGTTTTGCCGGCGCCCGCGTGATTGAGCAGACAATCAGAGAAAAACTGCCGGAAGGCTTCCAACGCGCCGAATATTTGAAAGAGCACGGCATGGTTGACATTTTGGTTGAACGTTCGCAAATGAAAAATTAGCTGGTCAAGGTCATTAGCATTCTAATGCATCAAAAGCCTCGGATTAATACGCTAGCCATTGGACAAAGATAAAAAAAACTCCGTTAGGAGTTTTTTTTATCTTTCATTGCTTTTAATT
>CAKQRB010000018.1 GCA_934271195.1 uncultured Alphaproteobacteria bacterium
TAAACCTTGTTCCGTCATTATCCGGTTCAATTCTTTATTGCAATAACTCCGGAAGGTTTTATACCACTTTTTTCTATATTTTCTTGATAACATTTCTTTTTAGCTCCACTATTTTGTTAAAACAAAATCCGCCTAAAAAAATAGGCGGATGGAGCTAGAAAACTGCGTTGATCAGTCGTGGCTATTCGTCGTGCAAGCACGCTTATCTGACCACACTCCACCCAAAGTGGATAATTTCAACGAGATGTTTTCTAGACACCGCAGCCCGTCTCCGGACTGCGGCTATTATCATAAAGTATTGCAGGAATTTTGCAAGGCGAAAGTTTTATTTCTTTTTATCTTCTTCGTCTTTTTTGGATTTCAACTGTCCGCAGGCGGCTAAAATATCCTGACCGCGGGCAACGCGTACCGGCGCGGCATATCCGCCTTTTTCCAGTTCTCTCGAAAAAGCCATGACCCGATTGCGGGAGCTGGGCTGATAAGCGCAGCCCGGCCACGGATTGAACGGTATCAGGTTAAACTTTGCGCCGATTTTATATTTTTTCATCAAAGCAACCAACTGATGAGCGCAATCAAACGAATCATTTATGCCGTCAAGCATCAGGTATTCAAAAGTTATAAAGCGGCTGGTGACGATTTTCTGGTATTCCTGACAAGCCTGCATGACTTCTTCCAGCGGATATTTATCGTTAATCGGCATAATTTTTGAGCGCAATTCATTATTCGGCGCATGCAGACTTACGGCCAATTTGACGCCAAGTTCCTGCGCCACGCGTATCATTTTTGGAGCAATGCCGGAAGTTGAAAGGGTGATACGGCGTTTGGACACAGCCAGTCCGTCACCGTCCGAGATAATCTTCAAAGCAGTAATCACATTATCCAAATTATGCAACGGTTCGCCCATGCCCATGACCACGACATTTGACAGGAATCGGGTTTCATTTGCCGGTGTCGGCCATTCATTATACGCATCGCGCGCAACCAGAAACTGTCCGACGATTTCTCCGGCTGTCAGATTGCGGGTAATGCGCTGGCTGCCGGTATGGCAAAAAGTGCAGCCGACAGCACAACCAACCTGTGTAGAGATGCAAACAGCGCCGCGGTCTTCTTCCGGAATATAAACCATTTCGACTCTCTGTCCGTCAGCAAACTCAAGCAGCCATTTGCTGGTTTTATCAGCAGAAATTTGTCTGGTAACAACCTTGGGGCGGGAGATTGAATAGCTGTCGTTCAATTTTTCGCGCAGGTCTTTAGACAGATTGGTCATAGCGGCAAAATCGGTCACGCCCTGATTATACAGCCAGTGCCAGATTTGTTTGGCTCGAAAAGGCTTTTCTCCCAATTTGGCAAGCTCTGCAGCCAGCTCATCGCGGCTCAGGCCGATTAGTTCTGTTTTTTCACTCATTTAATTCTTCTTATTACATTTTTTGCTGATAGCCATATAGGCTTTGTTAAACCCTTTCAAAGAATAAGTATCTTTGGTCTGGGTTCCTCTTGACGAGGTTCCGGTCACAATCATACGGCTGCCGCGCTTCATTTCTTTTATCAGTTCGGCATCTACCTGTCCGTTAATCGTCCAGGCCATCGTACCGTCCGTAAAGAGTTTGTCAATGGTTTTATTGCCGATTTGAATTTGGACGCGGCTTTTGTCCTTATAAGTATAACCGGCATTGATATTAATGACGTCAAAGCTTTTTTCCTGCGGGCGGTGGGTTACGACCATATAAATATCACCGCGTTTGGTATATTTGCCCTCGTCTTTGACCGGCGCCGAGGCCATGTAGCAGACGGTGTTTCTGCCGTCTTTATAGTAAAAAGCCGTCCAGTCATCGTATTCGCCGATGGACTGCGGAACCGCCGCCGAAGCTGCTGACGAAGCGGCAAAACAAAACAAACTTAAAAGACTCAAAAACTTATTCATTCCCAGATACTCACAATATTGTTATTTTGCGATAATAATATTTGAAATTTATATAAAAAATGTTAACTTCGGAGCAAAAAGCAAGGCTGAAAATAAAATGTTAAGAGATAAATACCTTGATATGAGCAAAATTATCCGAGACAAGAAAATTTTGGATTTGTTTCGGATTGTTGAAAACCATGGCGGCGTTTTACGTTTTGTCGGCGGCGCAGTCAGAGACGCTTTGTCCGGTCTTGACGGGTTTGACCTTGACCTTGCCACAGATCTGAGTCCGGACGAGCTGGTTGAAATTTGCGAAGAAAACAATATCAAAACTGTTCCTATCGGCATTAAATTCGGGACAGTCGGCGTTCTTATCAACGGAAAAGTTCTGGAAATCACTTCCCTCAGAAAAGACGTGAAAACCGACGGACGCCATGCCGAGGTTGAATTTACCAGCGACTGGAAAATTGACGCCTCGCGCCGCGACCTGACAATCAACGCGGTCTATGCCGACGAAAAAGGCAATGTTTTTGATTATTACAACGGTATTGAAGATTTAGAAAACGGAAAAATTAAGTTTATCGGCAGTCCGGCAGTTCGAATCAAGGAAGATTATTTGCGAATCCTGCGTTTTTTCCGTTTTTATTCGATTTTCGGCAAAGGCGAAATTGACCAAAAGTCTTTGCAGGCCTGTATTAACAACAAAGACGGCCTGAAGCAGCTTTCTCTGGAAAGAATCCGCGACGAATTGTTTAAAATCCTGATGACTCCGAATGTGGTCAAGGTTTTGCAGATTATGAAAGAAAACGAAATTTTGTCTTCTATTCTGCCGGACCCGAAGAATTTGGACAAGCTGAAATTTTTAGCGGCAATGATTGAAAAATACGGTTTGCAGCCTTGCGCCCTGAGGCGGTTGTTTGTGATTTTTGAACCCGATGAAATGTTGGCTGAGAATCTGGCAAACCGTCTTAAGCTCAGTAAAAAAGAAAAGCAGCTTTTTTTAAGCTGGACGGAATACGCCCCCAAACTGCCGGATTTTACTGATGAAGTAAGCCGCAACAAAATGATTTATCATTACGGGAAAGACTTCTGCCGGAACAAGTTGTTGCTGCAGTTGGCTTTTGAAAAAAAGGAAATTGCAAATCTTAAAGAATTGCTGGATAAAATCGATACGTATGAGATTCCTGTTTTTCCGTTGCGGGGCAGAGATATTATCAGTGCCGGTATTGCCGAAAGCACGCAGGTCGGAGACATTCTCAAAAGTCTTGAAAAACAATGGGTTGATAGCAATTTTACGCTTTCTGCAACACAGTTGTTGCAAAAAATTGTCAAATGAGCGGTTGTTTTATTAACCATTTAACGATATACTTACAGACAGTGATAACCTTTACGGAGAAGAATCATGAAAAAATCTGTGTTTTATGTCTTAACTCTGCTGGCTGCCGTAATGATTAGTTCTCGGGCCTTTGCCGATACAACTTTTCTGCCTGATGCTGAAGAAGGCGGAGATTCTTCCAATTATACTTTTCAGATGGCAGAAATTCTCAATTAAGGAAAGTTTATTGTAGCGTACACCGCCTTTATAATAAGACAAATAAAAACCCTCTGAAAACATATTTTCAGAGGGTTTTTTATCCGATAACAGCTGCTAAATATCCAGATTGGTTACATTCAAGGCATTATCCTGAATAAACTCTTTACGCGGTTCAACCACATCACCCATCAGAGTCGCAAAGGTTTCGTCCGCTTCTTCCATGTGGTCGATTTTGACCTGCAGCAGCGAACGGGCTTCCGGATCAAGCGTGGTTTCCCAAAGCTGCTCAGGGTTCATCTCGCCCAAACCTTTATAACGCTGGATAGAAATACCCTTACGGCCGGCAGCCATAACGGCATCGACAAAGCTTACCGGACCTGACATATCTTTTTCCAAACCGTTTTTGGCAACCAAACGACTGGTTTCGCCAAAGTTTTCAAAAAGTTCAGATTGCATATTATTCAGTATACGACCTTCCTGGCTTTCCATAAGCATTTGCGGAATCTGATGGCGTTCTTCCACACCGCGCAACGTCCGGCTGAAAAAGATTTCGCCATTATCGGCAAAGCCATAAATCCAGCCCTTGTCATATTCGGCTTCCAGATCATTCATACGGTCAACAATTTTTAAAAGCGCGGCTTTCATGTTTTCGCTGTTTTTCTGCACTTCAGGATTGAACAGGTTAAAAATCGCCATTTGTTCAATAATTTTTTCCGGCGCCATTTTGCTCAAAGAAGCAATCAGACCACGGACTTTGCGGTTTTCTTCCACCAGATGAATCAAGTCTTCGCCGACAACCTGCTCGCCGTTTTTACGAATTAGTACGGCATCGTCACAACCGCCGCGAATCAGATAGTCTTCCATCTCGTGCTCGTCTTTCAAGTACAAAACCGAATTACCGCGTTTGGCTTTAAATAACGGCGGCTGGGCAATATAGACATAGCCACGCTCGATAATTTCCGGCATTTGGCGATAAAAAAAGGTCAACAGCAGAGTTCTGATGTGGCTGCCGTCGACATCCGCATCGGTCATGATGATGATTTTGTGGTAACGGCATTTGTCAATGTTAAAATCGTCACGGCCGATACCGGTACCGAATGCCGTAATCATGGTGCCGATTTCCGCCGAGTTCAACATCTTATCAAAACGGGCACGTTCTACGTTCAGAATTTTACCGCGTAACGGCAGAATCGCCTGAGTGGTACGGTTGCGCCCCTGCTTGGCGGAACCGCCCGCGGAATCTCCCTCTACTATGAAGATTTCTGACAAGGCCGGATCTTTTTCCGAGCAGTCAGCCAGTTTTCCGGGCAGAGAAGCCACATCCAGCACGCCTTTGCGGCGAGTCAGTTCACGGGCCTTGCGAGCGGCTTCACGAGCCGTTGCCGCTTCTACGATTTTTCCGACAATCACTTTGGCTTCAACAGGGTGCTCATCCAGCCATTCTTTGAGCTTGTCTGCCACAATATTTTCAACAACCGGACGAACCTCGGAAGACACAAGTTTTTCTTTGGTTTGCGAAGAAAACTTCGGATCAGGAACTTTTACGGACAAAACGCAGCTCAGGCCTTCACGCATATCGTCACCGGAAAGGACGACTTTTTCTTTTTTCAGCAGCCCGTTTTCCATAACATAATTGTTAATCGTACGGGTCAGCGCTGCTCGGAAGCCCGCCAAGTGTGTTCCGCCGTCTTTTTGCGGAATATTATTGGTAAAGCAGAGCATACTTTCATTATACGCATTTGTCCACTGCATGGCGATTTCAACATTAATGTCGTCTTTCTCGCCGTCAAAAGCAATAATATTTTCATGCAGCGGAGATTTTGACTTGTTGATATGGTTGACAAAAGCACTCAAACCGCCTTCATAATGCATGACCACCTCGCGCGGTTCGGCGCCGCGGTTGTCAATCAGCTTCAGGTAAACGCCGGAGTTTAAGAAAGCTTTTTCACGAATGGCGCGTTCCAAAGTGTCAAAGTTAAATTCCGTCTGGGTAAAGGTTTCCGGCGACGGCAGAAAAGACACTTCCGTTCCGTGTTTGCCTGGGGCTTCACCGACGACTTTCAGGTGCTCTGTTACATTACCGTGAGAAAACATGGCAATATGTTCTTTACCCTCACGCCATATGCGCAATTTAAGCCAGATAGACAACGCATTAACCACTGAAACGCCCACGCCGTGCAAACCGCCGGAAACTTTGTAGGAGTTGTTATCAAACTTACCGCCGGAGTGCAACTGCGTCATAATCACTTCTGCCGCAGAAACGCCTTCTTCCTTATGAATTCCGACAGGAATACCGCGGCCATTGTCACGGATGGTTGCCGAACCGTCAGGATTTAAAATGATTTCGGTTTTATCGCAATAACCGGCCAAAGCTTCATCAATCGCGTTATCCAAAACCTCATAGATCATGTGATGCAGGCCGGTACCGTCATCGGTATCGCCAATATACATGCCAGGACGTTTGCGGACGGCATCTAAACCGCGCAAAACTTTGATTGAGTCGGCTGTGTATTCATTTTCTTCCTTGCGGATTTCTTCAGCTGTCATCTCTGTCATAATGTTATTACTTCCTTTATCTAAACTAATTTTAATATGTCTGAGCATACAGCAAATTCTTTGAAGAACCAAGCAATAAATGCAAAATATTAAGGTTTTTGACGGGTTATTCACAAGAAAAATCTCAGATACAGAGGAACAAAATTTATTTTATCAAAAACATTGACGACTTGGACAAAATGCGTTATATTATCAGCCTAAAATAACTATAATTATGAATGCAAATATTATCATTAAGATTTTAAGATGGTTTAATTCAGGCGTTAAAATTCTGGGAATGGCGCTGGCAACTTTTATTTTTTGTCTGCATATTCATGTGCTGCGGAATGTGGTTCAGGTTAAAGGCGGCGTAACTGTTATTGATTATCAGGAGCAGAAAGGGAAAAACTTTTATTTGGTCGAATATCCCGACAAAAAACTTTATGCGGCAATTTACGACCCAAAAGTTCCGCTGAAAACCGTTGATGGTCAAAAGATAAAACCAGGAAAGATTAAGGTTCTTAAGCAGATTAGGCCGTATATGTACAAAGGCATAACCCTGATTGACACCGGCGACTGTCCTGCCATTGTCGGCACTAAAGGCTGGAGCCTGCTTTATCAGAACAGAATTGACAAGAAAAAACAGACAATTGTCGGATTGGCTAAAGAATTGTTTGTTTTAACGTTGATTTTTGGTCTGTTTATCAAGGCCTGCGAGTTTTTTGCCGGCAAGGTATATTTCCTGAATAAACAGATTTTGGCTTCAACAGCCAATTATTTAATTCTTGATGTGGTTTTATTTATGATTGCGGCTTTTTTGGTTGTAATCATTGTGTATTAAACCAAACCGCTGCTTTTCATGCAGCGGTTTTTGTTTAATGCGCCTGAGTCCAATTGTCACCGACACCGACTTCAGCAATGAACGGAACTGAAAGATTGACCACGCCTTCCATTATCGCTTTTATGATTTTTGAAGCCTCTTCAACCTCATTTTCGGGCGCTTCAAATACCAGTTCGTCATGCACCTGCAACAGCATCTTTGTCTTGAGCCCGTGTTTTTGCAATTCGTCCGGTATGCGGTTCATCGCCAATTTGATAATATCGGCCGCACCGCCTTGAATCGGAGCATTAATCGCGGCACGCTCGGCGTTGGCAGCAAGACGTTTGTTTTTATCGTTAATTCCCATAATCGAACAACGGCGGCCAAAAGGCGTCAAGACATAATCATTAGCGCGGGCAAAGGCTATCGTATCGTCCATATATTTTTTTATTTCCGGCATTTCGCGGAAATAGGACTCAATATAAGCCTTGGCTTCTTCCGGAGACACGCCGATTTGTTTGGCAAGTCCATAAGCAGAAATACCATACACGATACCAAAGTTAATGGCTTTGGCATGGCGGCGGGTATTGGCATCAACTTTGTCGTAAGGAATGCCGAAAACGTGTGACGCCGTGGCGGCATGAATATCAACGCCATCGGCAAAGGCTTTTTTCAATGCCTTAACATCTGCTACCGCCGCCAAAAGCCGCAACTCTACCTGAGAATAGTCTGAGGCAATAATCTTATGCCCCGCTTTGGCAATAAAACATTCGCGGATTTTCTTTCCTTCTTCCGTTCTTATCGGAATATTTTGCAAGTTGGGGCTACTAGAGGCCAGACGGCCGGTATTGGCCACAACCTGACTGAATGTGGTATGAACCCGCGAGTTTTTATCCAACAATTCCAACAAGGCATCACTGTAGGTTGATTTGAGTTTGGCAACGGCGCGCCAATCAAGAATTTTTTGAGCTAATTCACAGCCGTCCTCCGCCAGCTGTTCAAGCACATCCGCACCGGTCTGCCATGCACCGCTCGGTGTTTTCTTGCCTTTCAGCCCTAATTTGCCAAACAAAACTTCACCAATCTGTTTGGGAGAGGAAAGGTTAAACTCCTCGCCGGCAAGCTGATAAATTTCAGCTTCCAAAGTATGCATTCTAGCCTCAAAATCCGTACTCAGACGGCGCAAAGCCTGCGCATCAACCATGATTCCATGTTTTTCCATATCTTTAAGAACGGAAATCAGCGGACGATCAAAGTTTTCATACACTGTTAAAAGCTTTTCGGCAAACAAGCGGGATTTTAAGACATTATACAACCGCAGCGTAATATCGGCATCTTCAGCGGCATAATCCAGCGCTTTGCTTAATTCTACCTTGTCAAAAGTTATTTTATCACGGCCGCTGCCACAGACTTCCTCATATTTTATTGTTTGGTAATTTAAAAAAATTTCGGCCAATTCATCCATACCATGTCCGTGAGTAGAACTGTCCAAGTCATAGGAAATAACCGCCGTATCTTCAACCGGTGTAAAAACAGCGTCTTCACCAAGGACCTGAGCAAAAAAGTGCATATCAAACTTAATATTATGGCCGATTTTTAAAATCGCGTTATCAGCAAACAACGGCGCCAGATGCTTCCTGACCGTTGCAAAATCAAGCTGCCGGATATCTTCGTCTGCCGGAGCTGAAAACAAATCTGTTTTTCGGGCGCTAACATGAGCCAGCGGCACATAACAGGCAACTCCCTCTTCGGTTGCCACGGAAAAGCCGACAATCTTATCAAAAACCGGATTAAAGCCAGTTGTTTCTGTATCAAAGGCAAACAGGCGTTTTTGTTTTATCCGTTCTACCCATTTTTGCAGCTGTTCTTCCGTTTGCACCAGCTCATAATGTTTTTTTACCTCTTTAAATACAGTGTCTTTTTTATCTTCCGGCAAGGACGAACAGCGTTCATCTGCCCATTTTTCTATCCGGTTTTTAAGGCTGCGAAAACCGTAATCATCAATAAACTTATGCAAGACATCTAAATGCGGCGCGCGGCAGGAAAAAGCTGTAATGTCTTTTTCGACAGGAACATCATTTTTCAGCGTAACGAGCCGCAACGAAATACGGGCATTATCAATATTGGCGAGCAAGGTTTCGCGGCGTTTGTTTTGTTTGATTTCAGACGCACGGCTCAGGACTTCTTCCAGAGAGCCAAAGTCATTTATCAGTTGCGCCGCCGTTTTCAGCCCGATACCTGGGACTCCGGGGACATTGTCGATTGAATCTCCGGCCAGCGCTTGTACGTCAACAACCCGCTCCGGATAGACACCGAATTTTTCCTTAACATCTTCCGGTCCGTAAAATTTGTCTTTCATAGGATCATAATATTCCACACCGTTACGAATCAGCTGCATCAGGTCTTTGTCGGCTGAAACAACAACGACTTCCATTCCTTTTTCCACGGCCTGACGGGCATAAGTCGCAATCAGATCATCGGCCTCATATCCTTCCATTTCCAGATAGTTTAAGTTCAGCGCGTTTGTGGCCTCGCGGATAATTGAAAACTGCGGAATCAGCTCTTCGGGAATTTCGGCGCGCGTGCCTTTATAGTCAGGAAAAATTTCATTGCGGTAATTTTGGCGCTTGGCATCAAAAAGCACAAGGCAATAATCGCACTTGATATTCTGGGTTAAGCGCAGAAACATATTGGTATAGCCAAATACGGCATTGACAGGCACACCGGACGGACTGGTCATCATCGGAAGGCCGTAAAAAGCACGAAAGATATAGCCGGAACCGTCAACAAGACATACTTTTTCAGTCATTATTTTTCACTTTACAGAAGGTTGTTTGATAATGACAATATAGATGATAAAAACCTATTCGCCAATAGATAAAAAGAAAGAGCGCTCAAGCTTGTCGACCGCACAAATATCAGAGTTGTAAAAACTCTCGTAATTATCAGCATATTCACGCAATGCCAAGGCAACGCAATCATCAAATGTCTGACCGCTTTTCTGAGCAATTTTGCGGATTTTATTCTGCAAATCCGTACTTAATGAAACAGAAATATTACTCATAAATTTTCCCTTAACTTATTTGTGTTATGTATGTATATATTTTTAAAGTATTTATCGAGTCGTGGCAAGGAAATATTGAGGTTTTAAACATGGCAAAGCGCAAAAAAACAGCAAAAAACAGCAAAAAAAGAGTCACAAAACAACGGTTTACGCCTTTCAAATCAATGCTATATTTTGCCGCGGCGCTGGTGATAACTTTTGGCGTTTACATCGGGTATTGTTTTTTGACATTGCCGGATATTAAAGAAGCCGTTATGCGCACCCGACAACCGTCAACGACGATTATCGCCGAAAACGGCAACGAGATTCAGACTTTCGGGCAGGTTTATTCAGAGGTTATCCGTTCCGAAGAACTGCCGCAGTATGTGATTGACGCCATCATTTCTACCGAAGACCGCCGTTTTTATTCTCACTTCGGCTTTGACATCATTTCTTTTTCCCGCGCGATGATAACCAACATTTTTCTCGGGCGTTATGCTCAGGGCGGCAGTACGATTACGCAACAAGTAGCTAAAAATCTGTTTTTAACGCCGAACAAGACGATTAAAAGAAAAATTCAGGAGCTGCTTTTGGCTTTTTGGTTGGAAAACAAGTTTACCAAGGAACAAATTCTGACGCTCTACCTGAACCGCGTTTATCTAGGTACCGGCACTTACGGCATTGAAGCAGCTTCACAAAAATATTTTCAAAAAACATCACGGGATTTGAACATGAAAGAAGCCGCGATTATTGCCGGAATGCTGAAAGCGCCGTCGCGTTACAACCCCATAGCTTCAACAGAAAGAGCCGTGAACAGGGCGAAAGTGGTTTTGCAAAACATGGTCAATAACCATACGATTACAGAGGAAGAACGGGATACCGCACTTAAGATGCGGGTCGGACCAGAGAAATCATACAAGGTTGAAGGGGCAAAATATTTTGCCGACTGGGTTTATAATGAAACTAACGATTATATCGGCGAACGAGAAAACGACGTTTATGTTTATACAACCCTTGACCAAGGATTGCAGCAAAAAACCGAAAAAGTCCTGCGGCGCAACATTACTGCCAATGCCGGCAAAAACGTAACTCAGGGCGCCGTGGTTATTCTGGATAAAAAAGGCGCCGTTCTGGCCATGGCCGGCGGTGTGAATTATGAAAAGAGCCAATACAACCGCGCCACGCAAGCATGGCGACAGCCAGGGTCAGCCTTTAAGCCGTTTATTTATCTGGAAGCCTTGCAGGAAGGGTGGAAACCGGAAGATAAACTACAGGACAAGCCCGTCAGCATTCGCGGCTGGAAACCGGAGAACATTTCAAAAAAATATTACGGGGAGGTAACTTTCAGAGAGGCGCTTATCCGCTCACTTAATCTGGCAACCATTGACCTGACCCGTCAGATTTCAATTCCCAAAACCATTAAACTGGCGCGAAAAATGGGGATTACGACGCCTTTGGAAAATTCCGCCGCTTTAGCTTTGGGCGTTTCCGAAGTCAAGGTACTGGACATAGCGGCCGCTTATGCTTCTATTGCCAACGGAGGTTATGCCGTCTGGCCTTATGCCATCAAAGAAATTTATACCCGCGACGGATATCAGATTTTTATGCGCAGTAATGAAGAACCTGACAGAATCATGAAAGAAAAATATAGTGAGCAATTAACCCCCATTTTAGAAAAAGTGATTGAAAAAGGGACGGGAAAAGCAGCGAGAATCGGACGTTTTGCCGCCGGCAAAACGGGAACGTCTCAAGATTACCGCGACGCATGGTTTGCCGGATTTACAGATGACCTTATTTGCGTGGTCTGGGTCGGAAACGACGACAGTTCTCCGATGAAAGGCATTTCCGGCGGCAATTTGCCGGCTAAGATATGGAAAGAAATTATGCAATAAAATGCAAAAATCTGATAAAAAATAGTGCTTTTATGTTTGGAATTATTATATATAATGAGAAAAGTTTTTAAAAGATGATAAGGAAAAAAAGATGAGACAGAAACCTGTTATGCTGTTAATCCTCGACGGTTGGGGATATCGCAAGGAAATTACCAAAGACAACGCCATTGAACAAGGGCATACTCCGAATTGGCACAGAATGCTTAAAGAGAATCCGCATTGTCTGATTGAAACTTCAGGACTGGACGTCGGCCTGCCGAACGGACAGATGGGAAACTCGGAAGTCGGCCATATGAATCTGGGCGCCGGCCGCGTGGTTATGCAGGACTTGCCCAAAATCGACCTTGCCATTAAAGATGGTTCCATTGCAAAGAATCCGGTTGTTGTCGAGTTGATTGACACACTCAAAAAGAACAGCAAAGCTTGTCATGTTATGGGGCTGATGTCGCCAGGCGGCGTGCATTCTCATCAAAATCACATTATCGCTATGTGCAAAATCCTTTCCGAAAACGGGATTAAAGTCTGGGTTCATGCCTTTTTGGACGGTCGTGACACGCCGCCGACTTCGGCAAAGGAATTTGTGGCAGAATTTGAAAAAGCCGTCAGCAACCTGAAAGACGTGAAGATTGCAACGATAGAAGGTCGCTTTTATGCCATGGACCGTGACAAACGCTGGGATCGCGTCGAACTGGCTTATAACACTATTGCACTGGGCGAAGGAAAGCGTTATGCCACGGCGGAAGAAGCGATTGCCCAATCTTATAAAGACGGAGTCAACGATGAGTTTGTCGTTCCGTGCGTTATCGGCGATTATCAGGGAATCGAAGACGGCGATGCTGTTTTGATGTGCAACTTCCGCGCCGACCGCGCCCGTGAAATTTTGTACGCGCTGGCTGACAAAGACTTTGACGGATTTGCCCGCAAAAAGACCATTACTACTTCCATTAATGTCGGCATGGCCGAGTATTCTGTTGATCACCGCCGCTTTATGAAAACGATTTTCGGACCTGAAGCGCTGACCAATATTTTCGGCGAAGTTGTTGCCAAGCGCGGTTTGACGCAGCTGCGTATTGCCGAAACCGAAAAATATGCCCATGTCACTTTCTTCTTTAACGGCGGCGAAGAACACGAATTTGAAGGCGAATCGCGCATTCTGGTTCCGAGCCCGAAAGTTGCCACTTATGATCTCAAGCCGGAAATGAGCGTGTATGAAGTGACGGACAATCTGGTTGACGCGATTAAGAATCAGCGTTTTGACGTGATTATCTGCAATTTTGCCAACGGCGACATGGTCGGACATACCGGAATTATGGAAGCCGCGCTTAAAGCCGTGGCTGCGGTTGACGAGTGTCTGGGACGCGTTGAAAAAGCTATCAAAGATGTGGGAGGCGTGCTTTTGGTTACGGCCGACCATGGCAATGCCGAAAAAATGGTTGACGAGAAAACCGGAGAGCCTTACACCGCCCATACCATCGGCAAAGTGTGTGCCGTTCTGGTTAATGACAAGCAGCCGGTTAAAGGACTGAAAGACGGCCGTCTGGCTGATATTTCTCCGACACTTCTTGATTTGCTCGGCATTGAAAAACCTGCCGAGATGACCGGCTCTTCTCTGATTGAAAAGGCTTAGTCTTTTATGAAATCGTCTGCCGTCTGCAAAGCCTTATTTTGTGTTTTCTGTTGTCTGGAATTTTTGTTCTGGACAACAGACGCGGCAGCGGTTTCTAAAAAAGATCTTGAGCTGATGGAAAAAAAAGTTCAGGAACAAAATATTGAGCACCGTAAGCTACAGGCTCAGGCAAATCAGATTAATATCGAGCTGGCATCAGTCAGTCAGGACATGATTGCAACGGCAAAAAAAATCCAAAACAGCGAAGAAAAACTCTCGGCAATGGAAGAGCAACTGGCAAAACTGCAAGACAGCCTGAAAAAAACCGAGGAAAGCTTTTCTCTGGAAGACCAAAATCTTATCAGAACGTTATCGGCTTTACAAAATCTGGCCCTGAAACCGACAGAAGCCTTGTTTGTGCAACCCCTGACGCCGGTTGAGATTATCCGCAGCGCCATGCTTTTGCGCGAGACTGTTCCTTATTTGGAAGAAAATGCCGAGAGAATCCGTCTTGAACTTAAGCAGATTTTTCACAAAAAAGAACTGGTGGAAAAACAGGTCAGACAAATCAGCAATCAGAAAAAAATTATGGAAAAAGACCATGAGCGCATGAAGCTTTTGGTTCAGAAAAAGTCCAGAATAAGAAATGCCGTTGAGATTGAGAGCGTGAAAGCCCAGCGCAATATTCAAAAACTGGCCTCGCAAGCGCAGGATTTGAGAGGGCTTTTGGACAAGCTGGAGAAAGAACGGCAACAAAAAGCCGAAGCCGAACGCAAAAGGCAGGAAGAACTGCGCCGGATTGAAGAAGAAAGACGGGCAAAGTCAAAAAAAGAAGAGGAAACTCAAAGAGCTGACTTGATTAAATATAATCAAGAGGTTATAAGTGAAGTAGGAAAAGGTTTTGCCAAAGCCAAAGGAAAATTGTCCATGCCGGCCAAAGGCACGGTCGTAACGGCTTACGGCGAGCAAAAAGTCAAGGGCGTAACGTCTAAGGGCATTATGATAAAAACCAGAAACGAGGCTCAGGTTATTGCCCCTTATGACGGTACGGTTGCTTTTGCCGGTCCATTCAGAGGATATGGAAACCTGATTATTATTGAACACGGTGACGGATATTTATCGCTGCTGGCCGGACTGGGAAATCTGGACTGCGAAGTCGGACAGCTTTTACTGGCCGGAGAACCGGTCGGGCAAATGCCGGACAGCAAAGATTCCAAGCTTTATGTGGAAATGCGCCGCAATAATAATCCGATTAACCCACTTAAATGGATGAGAAATTAAAACTTGAGAAAAACAGGAAGAGTAAATAATATGTTAAAAAAAGCATCAGTTTGTACATTAGTATTTTTGGGAATTTTGACGGCAGCAACTTTTGTTAATGCAAAAGAATCCAAAAAATCCCAGCCGGAAGACGCCACCGACACTTATGAAATGCTCAACCTGTTCGGAGAAGTTCTGGAGCGGACAAAACTTTCTTATGTTGAAGACGTCAGCGACAAAAAGCTTATCGAATCCGCCATTAACGGCATGTTGGTTTCTCTTGACCCGCATTCCAGTTTTTTGGATGCACAGAGTTTTAAATATATGAACGAGCAGACCAAAGGAAAATTCGGCGGGTTGGGAATCGAAGTTACAATGGAGCAAGGCGTGGTCAAGGTTGTTTCGCCGATTGACGATACGCCGGCTTCGCAGGCCGGAATCAAACCGGGAGACTATATCACCCACATTGACGGACGGCAGGTCATGGGGCTCAGCCTTAATGACGCGGTTGACAAGATGCGCGGCAAAGTCGGCACAAAGGTTCGTCTGACTATTGTTCGTGCCAATGAAAAACCGTTTGACGTGGTGGTCAAACGCGAGGAAATCAAAATTCAGTCGGTTAAAAATGACATTAAGAGCAATGACGTGGCTTATATCCGTATCACATCTTTCAGCGAAGACGTTGACAAGATGACTGAAAAGGCCGTAGCAAAAGCCAAGAAAGATAACAAAAACCTGAAAGGCATTGTCCTTGACGTCCGCAACAATCCGGGGGGACTGTTGGATCAGGCTGTTAATGTGACAGATTTGTTTCTTGACAAAGGCGAAATTGTTTCCACCCGCTCCCGTAATGCTGAAGATACGGTCAGATATTCTGCCCAGAAAGGCGATATTGCCAAAGGATTGCCGATTGTGGTTTTAATCAACAGCGGATCTGCTTCGGCTTCCGAAATTGTGGCCGGAGCATTGCAGGATCACAAGCGCGCGGTTATTCTAGGCGAAAAGTCTTTTGGCAAAGGTTCTGTTCAAACCGTTATTCCGCTGGATAAATACGGCGCGATGCGTTTGACAACAGCCAGATATTACACGCCGTCCGGCCGCTCAATCCAAGCCGAAGGCATTACGCCGGACATTATTGTTCATCCGGCAAAGGTTGAAGTTATTGATCCGGTCTTTAACATGAGCGAGGCCGAATTTGACAACGCGTTGAAGAACGACACCAAAAAAACGGCTGCAAAGCAAGTCGGCAATGACAGCAAAGACGAAGAAATGGATAAAGATTATCAGTTGTCACGTGCTGTTGATATGGTTAAAGCTCTGGCAATTTATAGCCAAAACGGCAAATAAGGAAGAAATATGCTGAAAAATGTCCGGACAGTTCTGGTTGTTTTGATTATTCTTTTTGCGCTAGCGGCAACAGGATACTTTTTTGCAAAAAAGAAAAGCGAACCGGTTTATCTGTCCAAAATAGACCGCGTTATGTTTGAGCGAAAAAATAAGACGCCGGGATTTATCATGCGGCTGCCGGACAAAGAAGAAATTTCCAAGATTTCTCAACAAGAAGCACAAAAAGAACCTGCCAAAGAAACGCCGCCTCAGGCTATTGAAGCCAATGAGCTTCTGGATAAAATCCCGTTGGTGGCAAAACTGGCTAAAAATAGCGTTCAGGAGCCATTAAAATATATTAATGCCGACAAAAACCTGATTGAGGAAAAAGACGGCGCTTATCTTCCCAAGATTGGAAAAAACGGCGAAAAGGCATGGATTGAATATGGCAAAACGGAAGAAATCCAACCGAATTTTTACAGAGTTTCCGTTATTATCAACGGCCTCGGGCTGGATTCAACGGTAACGGCCGCGGCTATTGAGAGCTTGCCGGCAAATGTATCGTTGTCTTTTTCACCTTATGCTTCAGATATAGACAGACAGATCAAAACCGCACGCAGCATGGGACATGAAACTTATGTGGATTTGCTTCTATCCTCAAAAGACTTCTTAAAATCAGACACGGGCCCGCTGGCAATGAGTATGACCGCTGGTTTTGAAGAAAATCTGCGTCGTTTAAAAAAATCTCTGAATATTGACGCTCCGGTCGGCGGGTTGGTTTTTCAGCGTGGCATTGTTGATTTTGACAATCCGCAAAGAATGAAAGACCTTTTTAAAGAAATTAACAATATGGGGCTTTTGGCCATTGACGCGACCGGCGAAAATTATATGGAAAAAATCGGCAGTATCGGTTTACCTCGCAAAAAAGCCGAAATCGTTATTGACAGCTATTTTGTGCGAGAAGAAATTGACAAGCGGCTGGCGGCGGCAGAAAAATTGGCGCAAAAAAACGGCAGCGTTTTGGTGGTTGTCAATCCCAAGCCGGTCGTCCTGCATGCCGTTAATGACTGGATTGCCTCATTTTCTCCGCAAATATCAGACTATCAGGAACTTAAAAACACAGTTATTGAAAAGCCGCTGGCGTTGGTTCCGGTTTCTAACGTGGTTGTGGAAGAATGAGTGGATTGTATCGTCTGAATGCCGGCATTGTGCTTTTTAACCGAGAAGGAAAAGTTTTGGTTTGCGCCCGCGCGGACAAGCCGGATATGCAGTGGCAGTTTCCGCAAGGCGGCATAGATGACGGAGAAACGCCGGCTCAGGCGGCAGAGAGGGAACTGAGAGAAGAAACAGGGATTGCGACGGCAAAAATGGTTTATGCCGCTCCGCTGGCCGTTAAATACAATTATCCGCCCGCTGTTTTGGAAAAATTTCAAAAAATGGGGCGTTTGCATATCGGACAAGAGCAATACTGGTTTTTGTTTTTCTTTCCCGAAAACGAAAAAATAAATTTTGCAACTCATCCGGAAGAAATTGAGTTCAAAGCTTATGAGTGGATTGATTTTCACGAAGCCGTGCAGCGGATTGTAGGCTTTAAGAAAGAAAGTTACCGTTATGCGGCAGAAGTTTTTACTCCCGTAATCCGCAATTATCTTGCAACAATTAAATAAATTCAGCTTAGCCAAGCGTTTTCAATATGCTTTATCTGCAAAGGAAAGGCAACCAAAACAGCATCAAAGCGAAAGTCATATCCGGCGTACTGCGGGTTTTTCTGTAAAAAAGCTTTGGCTCCACAGATAATACGCTGTTGCTGACGCAGACTGACGGCATAGGCGGCTTTATTCAAATCAGAGCGTTTTTTGACTTCAACAAAAATCAGCAGATTTGCTCTGGCGGCAATAATATCAACTTCGCCGGCATTGGTTCCTCGGCCGGTGATATAATTGCCGGCAACAATTCGAAAACCTTTGAGACGCAGATAGTTTTGCGCAAGAAATTCGGCTGCTTTGCCGGCCATATAAGAATTTTTACTTTTCATTTTTTATCTTTAACGCCAGTTCATAAACTTTGTTTTTATTTAGATTATATTCCTCTACCAACGTCCTAACCGCTAATTTCAGACTCATCTGCTCCAGCTTTTCTTTCAACAGGACTTCAATGTCTGCAGGCGGCGGCGTTTTTTCTTCCGCCGGCGCTACCATAAAAACAAACTCGCCTTTGGGTTCTTTTTCCTTGAAATATGCCGTCAGCTCTTCTGCAGTTCCGTTCAGGCATTCTTCATAAAGTTTGCTGATTTCACGAACAACGGCAAGTTCTCTGCCGCCAAAGACGTCTTTTGCCGCTGCCAGCGTTTTAAGAATACGCTGTGCCGTTTCATAATAAACGACAGTTGCGTCGAGCTCGGCATAGGACTTGAACAATTCAATCCGAGCCTTATCTTTATTAGGAATAAAACCGGCAAACATAAACTTGTTGGTCGGCAGTCCGGAAAGCTGAAGCGCACAAATCAGCGCGCAGGCACCGGGTAAAACGGTAATATATATTCCCTGCTCCCGACAGCGACGGATTAGCTTGTAACCGGGGTCGGATATCAGCGGCGAACCGGCATCGCTAACCAGCGCAACGGCCTGTCGGCCGTTTTGAACGGCGTCAATCAGTTTTTGCGCCTGTTCGTCTTCGTTATGATCATGCAGCGTGATGAACGTTTTTTTCAGGCTGACGCCCAGCAGAGAAAACAGTTTTTTGGTAACGCGCGTGTCTTCGCAGGCAATGATCGGCGCTTCTTTTAAGGTTTCAACCGCGCGGGCGGAAATATCTCCGAGATTGCCTATCGGCGTGGCAATGATGTATAATCCGTTTTTCATATTTTCTCTTCTTTACAACAGCATCTTTTTACTTTAAACATTATGCAGATGATTGTTTTATATTTTGGGAAAAAAAGCAAGTGTTAAAAAAATTTAGTTTGGCAGTGCTGTGTCTGGTTTTGGCGGGCTGCGGTACATCAAGAATCAGCACGTCCGGCGGAACCCGCGACATTAATACCGATATAAGCGAGGTGACCCTGACGACGAACAGTTATCAGAACAAGAATCTGTTTCGGGTCGGTATGCTGTTGCCTTTGACCGGCAGTGCGGCAACAGTCGGCAAAGGAATGAAAAACTCAGCCCTTTTGGCACTTGACGACGTTCAGAATTCTAATCTGGTTCTGCAATTTTATGATACCCAGAGCTCCCAGAGCGGTGCAAGAATTGCTATTGAAAATGCGGTTTCGCAGCAGGCTGACCTGATTATCGGCCCGTTGATGAGTACCGAGGTTCAGGCTTCTTCCGGACGGGCAGTTGCCGACAATATTCCGATGATTGCTTTTTCGACCTCGCAAGACGTGTTGCAACCCGGCGTTTATACATTGGGACTTTTGATTGACGAACAGGTTGAAAGAATCATGAATTATGCCGCGGCGGAAGGACGCAGTCGGCTTGCCCTGCTGGTTCCGGACAATAATCTCGGCCTTTCGGTTGCCCGTGCAGCAGTTCGCGCGGCTCAAAAAAACAGCTCAACCATTGTAAAAATTGCTTTTTATCCGCCAAATACATCAAATTTTTCCGAAATTCTAAAAAAGCTGACGAATTATTCCGTCCGGCATGCCGAAATGCAGCGTAAAAAAGCAGCCTTAAAAGCCCGTGCCGATGCCGGTGATACCAAGGCTAAAAGGGAACTGGCGCGAATTAAGACAACGGACTCTTCAGACGATGTGGATTTTGACGCCGTTTTGATTCCGGAATCGGGTACCAAGCTGAAATCGGTTATTTCAATGTTCGGATATTATGACATTTATGCCCCGAAAGTAAAATTTCTTGGAACATCTATTTGGGAAAATACTCCGATGAATAAAGAATCTCTGGCGCTTAACGGCTGGTATCCGCGGCTTTCCCGTTATCAAAGCAGCTATTTTGCCGATAAGTATTATAATTTTTATAATGAAAAACCGCGCAGTCTTTATTCCTTTGCTTATGATGCTGTTGCTTTGGCTTCCGCACTTTCCAGACATCAGGGCACTGATTTGAACGCCGCGATTACCAGTCCGGAAGGATTTATGGGCATCAACGGCGCTTTCCGCTTCTTTGAAGACGGCAGCAACCAGCACAGTCTTGATATTATGGAGATTAAATCGCAAGGCGATGTGGTTATTGACGCGGCGCCAAAAAAATTTGACGTTTTTGATTACGGTATGTCTTATCATCAGAACATTTATGACTTTGCGGCAGAACAGGCGCCTCTTATTATAGGGAAAGATGCCGCCCTTGCCCGTTCGCAAATTTATGCCCGTTAGATTTTAGTATATGATAACTCAGATTTTGCTTGAAAAGTATTGCAAAACAGACAATATTAGGAGATGGAGAACGCCGGACCGGCTGCCCGCCAATCTGGTCAGGTTCGAGAGGAAGCAGCCATAACGGGATGTGACGGGGTTGGTTGTTCTCCACCAGTTTTTTTTAAGTTATGTGACTATGGCAGAAGAAAATAAAGATCAATATGTTGTTTTAGCGCGAAAATACCGCCCGCAGAGTTTTGACGACCTGCTAGGGCAAGATGCGCTTGTGCAAACACTGACCAATGCCATTCAAAATAACCGCTTACATCATGCTTATATGCTGACCGGCATTCGCGGCGTGGGAAAAACCACAACAGCGCGAATTATTGCAAAAGCCCTGAATTGTACCGGTGCTGACGGTAACGGCGGCCCGACGGTTCATCCCTGCGGCGTGTGCGAAAACTGCAAAGCCATTGCTGCCGATCGGCATATTGACGTTATGGAGCTTGACGCGGCGTCTCGTACCGGCGTGGACGATATTCGTGAAATCCTTGACGGCGTCCGCTACAAGCCGACCAATGCCCGCTACAAAATATATATCATCGATGAAGTTCATATGCTTTCCAAAAATGCATTCAACGCCTTGTTGAAGACTTTGGAAGAGCCGCCGTCACACGTTAAATTTATTTTTGCCACGACAGAAATCAGAAAAGTTCCGGTTACCGTGCTTTCTCGTTGCCAGCGCTTTGATTTGCAGCGACTGACGATTGATACGTTGTTTAATCACTTCAAAAACATTATCGGCAAAGAAGGATTGCAGGCCGAAGACGAAGCTTTGAAAATTATTGCCAAGGCGGCTGACGGTTCTTGCCGCGACGGGCTGTCACTGCTTGATCAGGCGATTTCTCTCAGTGCCGGCGGTATAGTCAAGACCGATATTGTCAAAAATATGATTGGTCTGGCCGATAGGAATCAGACTTTTGAGCTGTTTGAACAGTTGGCCGAAGGCAAAACCGAAGATATGCTTGCCAATTTGCAAGAACAATACCGAAACGGTGCAAATCCGGTTACTATCTTGCAGGATTTGGTCAATATTACCCACATGATTGCAAAGACAAAGATTATTCCGGCGTCATTAAACGGTTCAGACCTTTCAGAAAGCGAAAAAGAGCTTTGCACCAAGTTGGGACCGAAAATTCCGATTGCCGTACTGTCAAAAATCTGGCAAATGCTACTGAAAGGCATTGCCGAACTGGCAGTCGCGCCGGTGCAGATTGACGCTGTGGAGATGATTTTAATCCGTATTGCCTATGCCGCGGCTTTACCAACTCCTTACGAGCTTTTAAACGACGTAAAAAAAAACTCTAGCCTAACCGCACCGCTTATTGTACCGGAAAAAAAAAGTGCTGATGACATCTTAAATGCCGTCGGCAGCGGAAAAAAAATAAGCTCTTTGCAAAACGACTCTTCTTCTGCCGAAACAAGCCGAAACTTTCTGACATTCAGCACGCCGGAAGCCTTGGTTGACTATTTGGAAAACAACAAAAAAATGTTGCTTTCCTACAGTCTGAAAAACGATGTTTCCATCAGCGAATTCCGTGACAGCTATATTAAAATGATTTTGGACAAGAAAGTCGACGCCGGCTTTATTATGGCTTTGCACAAAACATTGCTGGAAATTACCGGAAAGCAATGGAAAATTGATACCCAGTACGGCGAACTTGGTATTACGCTGGCAGCCAAAGAGCGCGCCAAAGACGAAGAAGCCAAAAAGGACATTATGGAATATCCTCTGGTCAAGGCAATTATGGCAGAATTTAAGGGCGCCAGAATTGAAACGATGACCAGAAACATTATAGAAGCCGAACAAAATTCGCTGCTGAACAGTTTTGACGACGAGTTTGGCGAAAGTGAAATTTATACCACAGATGAGGAGTAATAAAAACAATGATGAATATTCAAGGAATCATGAAACAGGCGCAGGCCATGCAGAAAAAAATGGAAGAAATGCAGGAAAAACTGGCTCAGGAAGAATGTGAAGGCACAGCCGGCGGCGGTATGGTCAAAATTACGCTGAACGGCAAGTTTGACATGAAGAAAATCATCATTGACAAATCTTTGGTTAATCCGGAAGAAACAGACATTTTGGAAGACTTGATTACGGCTGCGTACAATGACGCCAAAAACAAAGTGGACGCTAATATGCAAAAAGGCGTTTCCGATGTGACCGGAGGCCTGAATCTCGGCGGTCTGAAACTGCCGTTTTAGGAGAGTTTTTGTGGCCGGACAAGATATTGAAAAACTGGTAAAGCTGGTTTCAAAGCTGCCGTCATTGGGAACGCGCTCCGCCCGACGGATTGTTTTGCAGCTGCTCAAAAAGAAAGAAACACTGTTTCTGCCGCTGATTGAGGCTATGCAGCAGGTGGCAGAAAACATCAAAACCTGCGAAATCTGCGGCAATTACGACACTACCTCTCCCTGCTCCGTTTGTGCCTCGCAGGTACGAGAAAATCATATTTTGTGCGTGGTACAGGATGTGGCTGATTTATGGGCGATGGAAAGGGTTTCTTTTTTCAAAGGAAAATATCACGTTTTGGGCGGCATTCTTTCGGCTATTGACGGCATAACGCCCGAAGATCTGAATATTGAACTGATGCTTAAGAGAATCGACAACGAGAGTATTAAAGAAATCATTTTAGCGTTGCCGGCTACGGTAGACGGGCAGATTACCGCAAATTACATTAATTCTCGTTTGAAAAATCGTGAAGACATTAAAGTTTCAACGCTGGCGCAAGGGATTCCGATGGGCGCCGAGCTTGATTATATGGACGAGGGAACAATTCAGCTGGCGCTTAATGCCCGCAAACTTTTGTAAAAGGATTTTATGATGAAAAACAAATTCGGTTATGTTCTGGCTTCTTATTTCGGTGTGGGATTTTGTCCTTTTGCTTCCGGTACGGCCGGTTCTCTGATGACGCTGCCTCTGGCTATGCTGGCAGGATATTACGGCGGCACGACAGGAATTCTGATCGCGGTATTGTTGGCTTTCGGCATTGGTGTCTGGGCGACAAACGAGGTTTTGAAAACATCAGAAAACAAAGATCCGTCGCTGGTGGTTATTGATGAAACGGCCGGACAGCTTATGAGTTTTGTGTTAGTCGGCGATCTGCTTTATCAGAGTTTTGACAAGTGGTATTTGTATATTATAGGTTTTGTTGCTTTCCGCTTTTTCGACATTATCAAAATGGGACCGGTCAGATGGGCGGATTCTAAACTACATAATGCCTGGGGCGTTATGCTTGACGATGTTTTTGCCGGTATATTCGCCGCAATTCTAATGTTGGGAATTGAGAAATATTTTATGGCTTTTTAATTGAGAGAAAGGGGAAATTTGTTTTCCCTTTTTTATTATCCTAATCTTTGTCTTATTTTTTTCTTCTTATTTATATTTTTTATTTAATTTTCCCTCCATCTCCTTCCTTTCTCTTATCTCCCCGCTAATTTCTTTTTCCCACTTCCCTGTTCCGTTCTCTTTTCTCACCCTCTTGTCCCGTTTTTTCTCCGCCCTCTTTCCGCCCTATCACTCCCCGCCTTTTCCCGCTCCCTTTTGCTGTTGTTTTTCTTTTTTATTTTCGGGTTTTGGTTTCTTCATAGAGTTAGGGTTTCTTCTTTATGTTACTTTTGTCATGTAACAAAAGTAACCAAAAATACTAGCCCGCTCTCGCTTTCTAGGCTTTCAAGAAAAAGTTAAGGTCGCTACGC